>URUW01000025.1 GCA_900551205.1 uncultured Collinsella sp.
TAATGCTGCTAAAATACAAAGCGCTCATGTAGTTTAAACGCACGACGATAAGGAGCACCAGTGGGTAACCACTTCCGTACCTCCGGTGCGGGCGATGATGCCCCCAAGACGCAGACAGGCGTCCAGGGCAGCCGTTTCGCCACTCCGGATTCAGAGGGCCAGCCTGTTGCTCAGGCCCCCGCTCAGCCGGCAGATCAGGCACAGCCGGCATCCGATCCCTTTGCCTACAATCCCACCAGCGATGTCGCGCTTTCCGGCACGGCGGGTTTTGAGCCCGTTCAGGCCGTGACCGCTCGCGTGGAGCAGCCTCAGGCTGGCGCCGCCACGCCGCAGCCTACCATGGCCGGCATTCCCGACCCCATGGCCCCTGCGACGCCGGTTCCTCAGCCTGCGCAGTCCGGTCTCTTTGCCGCTATTCCCGATCCCACGCAGCCTGCTGCCCCGGTGGTCGAGAGCGATCAGGCCGCCGAGGTCGCAAGCCTCGATAACGCGCTCAACAACCCCGATTTTACGTCGGTGTTTGCGCCCATCGATCCGCAAGCCAGCCGCAAGAAGATGGCCAAGCAGGCCGGTGTCGAGCCCGTCATCCTTATGGAGCATGTCACCAAGATCTATCCGGCACAGCCCAACAAGCCTGCACTCGACGACATCAACATCGAGATCTATCCGGGCGAGTTCGTCTTCCTGGTCGGTCATTCCGGCTCGGGTAAGACCACGCTGCTGTCGACGCTCAACCGCGACGTCAAGCCGACGAGCGGCCGCATCTTGGTTGCCGGTCAGGACCTCATGAAGATCAAGAACCGCAAGGTTCCGTTCCTGCGCCGCCAGATTGGCGCCGTGTTCCAGGACTTTAAGCTTCTGCCGCAAAAGACCGCCTACGAAAACGTGGCGTTTGCCCTGCAGTGCATCGGCAAGCCCAAGGGCGTCATTCGCAGCCAGGTGCCGGAGGTGCTGCGTCTGGTCGGTCTGGCCGATCAGATGGACTCGCTGCCCGACCAGCTTTCCGGTGGCGAGCAGCAGCGCGTCGCCGTCGCCCGCGCTATGGTCAACCGTCCGCCGCTGCTGATCTGCGACGAGCCCACGGGTAACCTCGACCCGGCGATCTCGCTGGGCATCATGAAGCTGCTCGAGCGTATTAACCGCACCGGCACCACCGTGATCGTCGCCACGCACGACCGCGAGATGGTCGATAGCATGCACCGTCGCGTGATCGCCCTCGAGGGCGGCCACGTTATCCGCGACCAGGAGAGGGGAGGTTACGGCAACTATGGCACCAACTAACGTGGGCTACTCCTTCAAAGAGGCAATCAGTCACTTCTTCCGTAACTGGACTACCTCGCTCGGCGCCGTCATCACGATCTTCCTTTCGCTGTTTATCATCGGCCTGTTCATCATGGGCTCCGCGATGCTGAACTCCGTGATCGGCACCGTCGAGGATCAGGTTGTCATTAACGCGTTCATTAGCGATGACGCCGATCAGGCCGATGTTCAGGCTTTTGAGGCCGAGCTTAAGACGTGGAATAACGTCAAGTCCGTGACCTATAAGGACAAGGACGACGCGCTGGCCGAATATACGAGCAAGATGTCGGGCAACGCCGACGCCACCATGAGCGCGCTCGATGGCCAGAACCCGCTGCCGGCTTCGTTTGCAATTGAGATGGACGATCCGTCCAAGGTCGAGAGCACGGCAGAGAAGCTCAAGAAGAACGCCGACTTCCAGAAGATCGCGGATGACGGCGACGTCAACGCGAGCGTGCTGTACGGCCAAGAGGAAGTGAGCCGCCTGTTCCAGGTGACCAACTACATCCGCATCGCCGCCGTGGTGCTCGTTGGCCTTTTGACCTTTATCGCATTCATCTTCATCAACAACACGATTCGCCTGTCCATCACGGCGCGTCGCCGTGAGATTGCGATTATGCGTCTGGTCGGCGCCAGCAACGGCTTCATTCGCGGCCCGTTTATCACCGAGGGCGTACTGCAGGCCATTTTGGGCTCGCTGCTTTCCATCGGCGTTCTGGAGCTGCTGCGCAATCTGATGATTCCGCGTTTGCAGGAGAGCATCGGCTGGATGTCGTTTGCCCTGCCGATGCAGTACTACCTGGTGACTTATGCTGCGCTGATTCTGGTCGGTGTGATTATCGGTCTCTTTGGTTCTGCCATAGCCATGCGCCGCTACCTGCGCGTGTAGGCATGCCTGGAATTCATCCCTTCCAACGGGTCGTCTCTTATGGGGCGGCCCGTTTTTTGATCTCTAGGGGACGGCAGGAAAGCGAATCATTTGGGTAGACTCTTTGGAGTTCGTCATCGATAGCAAGGAGGCGCCATGGGGCGCAATAACAAGCATAAGCGCGGTGCTCGCAATAAGCGTGGGCCGGTGCGCAGAGAACGCCGTCCGAGCCTGACCGGGCGCGTGCAGCTCCATGAGCATGGCGCCTATGTCATAACCGAGAGCGGCGACTACAAGGTTATGGGCCGCGGTAAGCGCGAGATCATGGATGGCGATACCGTTGCCGTGAGCATTAAGAGCAGCCCGCACGGTGAGCGGCGCGCCGTGATCGAAGGCGTGGTTGAGCGCGCAGCCATAAGCGTGGTGGGTACGTACCAGACCGCCGGTCCGCTCGGTGTGATCGAGCCGCTCGATTCGCGCCTGAAGGCCGACTTCTTCATTCTGCCCGAGGATACCTCGGCGGATCGTCTGGGCGTCCACCCGGGTGATGCCGTTGTCGCGCGCATTTTGACCTACCCGACGCGCCTGGAATCGGGCACCGTGACGATCGAGCGCCGCATTGGCGGAGATGACGCGCCCGATTTGGGCGTTCAATACGTGATGGCGCGTTACGGCTATACCGATAGCTATCCCGAGGCCGCGCTGGACGAGGCCGAGGGGCTTTCGCTCGATGTGTCCGCGGCGCTTAAGGACCCGCTCCGCCGCGATCTGCGCGACCGCTTTGTCACCACGATCGACCCGGTCGACGCGCGCGACTTTGACGATGCCATTTCGCTTGAGCGCACGCCCGAGGGTGGCTACAAGCTGGGTGTGCATATCGCTGACGTTTCTCACTATGTGGCTTGGGACGGGCATATCGATCTTGAGGCTCGCCATCGTACGACATCGGTGTATCTGGCCGATCGCGTGCTTCCCATGCTGCCCGAACGCCTGTCCTGTGACCTGTGCTCGCTTCGCCCTAACGAGGACCGTCTGGCGTTTACCGTTGACATTGAGCTCGATGCGCGGGGTCGCGTGCGGCATTACGATCCGTACCCCAGCGTGATTCGCTCGCGTGTACGTATGGATTATGACGGCGCCGAGGCGCTGCTGGTGCGTGCCGGCGCGGTTGAGTATTCGGTGCTGGAGGGTGCGGCCGAGGATGTTGCGGCTGCTGAGGCCTCGCGTGAGGAGGCGCTTGAGCGCGGTCTTGCGTGCGAGGAGGCCGCCCGCGGCTACAACGTCGACCTCGGCGATTTCCTTGTCGCCGCCAACGAACTCGCCGAACTTCGCCGTCGTATCCGTCGCGCCCGCGGCTCAGTCGATTTTGACACGGCCGAGATTCGCGCTCTATTGGATGAGGACGGAGTACCCGTGCAGATTGTGGCGCGCGAGCGTTCGTGTGCCACGTCGCTTATCGAGGAAGCCATGCTGCTCGCCAACGAGTGCGTTGCAGAGTGGCTGGCAGACCGTGATATCGAGGCCTGCTATCGCGTGCATGAGGATCCGAGCCCCGATAGCCTGCACGGTGCCGCCGTTGCGCTGGCGCAGCTGGGCATCATCGACGATCGCCGTGCTGCCGGTATTGCCCTGGGGAGTCCCGATGTGCTGCAGGCTGCAGTTGATGCTGCCGCCGGTACGGCCAACGCACCGCTCGTCAACACGCTGCTTCTGCGCAGCATGCAGCGCGCACTGTACAAGCCGCGCAACGAGGGCCACTTTGCGCTCGCCGCGCCGTGCTACTGTCACTTTACGAGTCCCATCCGTCGCTACCCCGATCTGGTGGTGCACCGCGTGCTCAAACTGCAGTTGGCCTATGAGCAGCTCGGCGGCAAGGACGCCCTGGTCCGTACGCCGCGGCTGATCGGCAAGGGGCGCGAGTCGCTGCCGCGCATTCTGCCGCAGATCTGCCGCGCATGCAGCGATGCCGAGCGCGCGGCAGATGCCGCTAGCCATGCGACGCAAAAGATCAAGATTGCCCAGTACTATGAGGACCGTCTGGGCGAGCGCTATGCCGGAACCGTCTCGTGGGTTAGCAGCATGGGCCTCTTCGTGCGCTTGGACCTGACGCAGGTCGAAGGCTTGGTTTCGATCAAGAGCCTGGGCAACGAGTGGTTCGAGTTCGACGAGGACGCGCTCACGCTCACAGGTGCCGACACGGGCACTCGTTACGAGCTGGGCCAGCGCGTGATCATCGAGGTCTCGCGCGTCAATACCACGCGTGGGCACTTGGACTTTAAGCTTATCCATTAGCCAAATCCCGACTCGCGGCGGGAGAGCGGAGGGCGGTCTTTCGGGGCCGCCCTCCGCATTTGGATCATGGCTACCTTGCCGTCTGCTCGGCCGCCCGCTTACCTGCTATTTGAGAGATAAAACCTACCAAAATAAACCTGTCCCTTTTTGGCAGGTTTACAAGAAAGCGGGGATGAGATGGCGACGGTGTACGGTTATGCGCGGGTGAGTTCGCGCGATCAGAATCTGAATCGGCAGCTGGATGCGCTGGGCGCCTATGGCGTGGGCTCGGCGAATATTTATGCCGACCATGCGAGCGGCAAGGACTTCGATCGCCCGAGGTATCGCGAGCTGCTGCACGTCCTGGGAGACGGGGACGTGCTGGCGGTGCTTTCTATCGACCGACTTGGCCGTAATTACTCTGAGATTCTTGAGGAATGGCGACGCATTACCAAGGAGCTCGGGGTTGCCATTGTGGTGTTGGACATGCCATTGCTTGACACGCGCGTCAGGGCCAGCGGCGCGCCGGATGTGACCAACACCCTGATTGCCGATATTGTGCTGCAACTGCTGAGCTACGTGGCGCAGGTGGAGCGCGAGAATATCCATCGGCGCCAAGCGGAGGGAATTGCAGCGGCGCGGGCGCGAGGGGTCCGTTTCGGTCGACCTCGCAAGCCGTGCCCTCCTCAGTTTGAGCTGGTGCGCGATAGCTATGAGGCGGGCGATATTACCCGCAGCCAGGCAGCAAAGTGCCTGGGCGTGTGCGTGGGGACGTTCGATCGCTGGATGCGCGAGGCGGGGTAGGGGTTTGCGTCGCTTTGTCGCTTCCTGTTGCGATTCAAATTTTGATACGGTGACGATGTCATTTGGGGCTACACTCGCTGATATTCAAAAAAGGAGGTAGGCCCTTGGCGCGCGTAAAACAAATAATCGGATGGACCGCGATCATTCTGTTCGCTGCAACGCTGGCGGGCATCTGGGTGCTGACGGAGCAAAATGCGGTGGAGACGTCGTTGCTGAGCGAGTCCACCGCGCGCGTGGTGGAGGGTCAGGCTACGGGCGTTCAGGCTGCCGATGCCACGGGTGAAGCTCAGACCGAGAACGGGATGACCGGGGGCATCGATTCGGCTGCCTCGAATGTCCGGTCTGGCCGACTTGCTTCCATTCGCATGTGGGTGGGCACGAACGTCCGTCGCGTTGCCCATACCGTAGAGTTTTTCTTCGTCGGATTGTTCGCCTCGGTGGTCGTGGTTTGCTTTTCCAGGCGTCCGTGGAGCGTATGCTCCCGTTGCGTGCCCGTGTTGCTCTTTTGCGCCGTCTGCTCCGTTGGCGATCAGGTACATAAGATCTTTGTTCCTGGCAGGCATTTCGACGTTATCGATTTAGGATTCGATGCTGCGGGCTATGTCACCGCCATGCTGTTGGTATTGCTGGCAGCGGCGTTGGTGCGCTATGCGACTCGGCCGATCGGCGCCCATGCGAGGCGCTAGCCGGTAACAAACCCGTTTCTGATAATGCGACCTTGTTGAATTATTTTGTGTCGCGCGTATTTCCGAGCGGTCGGATTTGAGGGGCGAGCGGTAGAACGCTCGTCCTTTGTGCGCCACGATGCGGCACAATGTACCGTAAAAGCTGTTTGTATCCGGTACGAATCGTTCGTTGGTCTTTAATTCTTCTCAACGGAGGTGTTTGAGATGGCAAACGGATTGCTTTTGCGGCTTCGCGAGCGTGAGCTCAGCGCGAGCCCGGCGGAACGCAATGTCATCGCATATGTGAGCGCTCATCCGCACGAGGTGGTCGGGCTGTCCGTCCGCGGTCTTGCCGATGCCACGTTCTCCTCGCCCTCGAGCATTTTGCGCTTTTGCAAGCGTTTGGGTTTTGCGGGCTACAAGGAGTTCCAGCGCGAACTGATTGCCGAGCTGGCGCTCTTAGGTGACAAGAAAGACGTAGCCCTCGAGGACATCTCCATGGATGACAGCGTCGAACGTATCGTGGGGAAGGTGATGAAAAGCAATGTGCGCACGATCGAAGCGACGGCGCGAACGCTCGATTACACCGTCTTGGAGCGATGCGCGGCCTATCTTAAGCGGGCACGCGCAGTCAATCTGTTCGGTATCGGTGCCTCTCGTTTGGTCGCGCACGATCTGGCGCAAAAGCTCATGCGTGTCGACAAAGAGTGCCATCTGTACGACGACTGGCATGATCAGCTCTTGTGTGCCAAGAACATGCATGAGGGCGATATGGCGATCGCCTTTAGCTACTCGGGCTTGACGCAAGAGGTGCTGGACTGCACCGCCGAGGCTCAACGTCACAACTGTCCCGTTGTGGCCGTTACCAAAGTAGATGGATCATCCAAGCTTGCCACCATGGCCGATGCCGTGCTCGGCGTCGCTGCGAGTGAGCCCTTGGTCCGCAGCGGTGCCATGGCTTCGCGTATGGCCCAGCTTATGGTTGTCGATGCCCTGTACGCTGCTTACGTTGCCAGCGACTACGAACGGGCGACGCATGTCATTAAGCAAAACTACATCGAGAAACAGGAAAGATGAGGTGAATGAAATGCTCGATTTAACAAAATTCACGACCGAACAGCGTAATCAAAGGTCTATGGACCTCGATACGATGACATCGCTGCAAATCGTCACGACGATGAATGATGAGGATCTTCGTGCCGTCCAGTCGGTCACGAAGGTGTTGCCCCAGGTTGCCACAGCAATCGACTGGGCTGCTGAGGCACTCGAGCGCGGCGGGCGCGTCTTTTACATGGGCGCAGGCACCAGCGGTCGTCTGGGTGTACTCGACGCTTCGGAGTGTCCGCCCACGTTTGGCGTGTCACCCGATCTGATTGTCGGGCTCATTGCCGGAGGCGAGACGGCGTTTATCAAGGCTGTCGAAGGTGCCGAAGACAGCGAGGAGCTTGGCGCGAGCGACCTGCGGGAGCGTGGACTCTCGGACAAGGATCTTGTCGTTGGCCTGGCGGCAAGCGGTCGTACTCCCTATGTGGTGGGCGGCCTTGTGTACGCCAAGGCAACTGGGTGCAAGACGATCGCAATTGCCTGCAACCAAGGGTCGAAGATCGGGGAGAGCGCAGATCTTGCCATTGAACCCGTGCCCGGTCCCGAGGTACTGACCGGCTCAACGAGGCTCAAGGCGGGAACGGTTCAAAAGCTCATTCTCAACATGATTTCGACCGGTGCCATGGTCAAGATCGGCAAGGTATACCAAAACCTGATGGTCGATGTGCAGCAGACGAACGAGAAGTTGGTGGTGCGCGGCCAGAACATCGTGATGGAGGCGACCGGCTGCACGCGCGAGTGCGCTATTCAGGCGCTTGCAGATGCCGGCGGCCACGTAAAAACCGCTATTGTCTCGGTACTGCTGGACTGCGATGCCGAGCAGGCTGCGGTAGCTCTTGAGCGAGCGAGAGGCCATGTCCGTGCTGCGGTGAGTGGCCATGAGAAGAGCAATGCCGACGCCCAATAGGTGCGCGGCGTGAGCTGATATGACATCCAGACGAGATACCCAATACAAGGAGGAGTTATGACGAACAAAGAGCTGGCTCAAAAGCTGCTGGACCTTTTGGGCGGTAAAGGCAACGTGCTCGCAAACGCGGCGTGCATGACGCGCCTGCGCGTGACCGTCAAAGACGCGGGCAACGTCGACACGGAGGGCATTAAGGCACTCGACGGCGTGATGGGCCTGGTCGAGGACGACACGATGCAGATCGTGCTGGGTCCGGGCAAGGTGAATAAGGTGCTCGAGGAGTTCTCCAAGCTCACCGGCCTTGCGAAAGGCGTTGCTGACGAGAGCGTGGTTGACGCTGCGGCCACAAACAAGGCCGCGCAGAAGGCCAAGTACGAGTCCAAGCCGGTTCAGGCCTTCCTCAAGAAGATTTCCAATGTCTTCGTCGCCCTGCTTCCCGGCATCATTGCGGCTGGCCTCATCAACGGTATCTGCAACGTCATTAACGTCTCGACGGCAGGCGCGCTTGCAGGCGAGTGGTGGTACCAGGGCATTCGCTCCATGGGCTGGGCCCTGTTTGCCTATCTGCCCATCTTGGTGGGCTATAACGCGGCACGTGAGTTTGGCGGCTCCGCTGCGCTGGGCGGCATCGCCGGCATGATGTGTATCGCTAACAGTGCCATGCCCCTGCTTGCGCCTGGCGCGGCCGATCCTGCCACTGCCATTCTGCTGCCGCTCACCAATGCGCAGTACAACCCCGCAGCGGGCGGCATGATCGCGGCTCTTATCGCTGGCGCATTTTTTGCCTGGATGGAGCGTCAGATTCGCAAGGTTATGCCCAACGCACTCGATACATTCTTGTCCCCGCTGCTGGTGCTCATCATCGGCGCCTTTGCTCTGATGCTCGTCATCCAGCCGGTTGGCGCATGGCTGACGACTGCCATCTTTAGCGTTTTGACCTTTATCTTCGAGAAGCTGGGCGTCCTGGGCGGCTATATCCTGTCGGCAGGCTTCTTGCCGCTGGTTTCCGTCGGCCTGCATCAGGCGCTCACGCCGATCCACGCTATGCTCAACGATCCCGACGGCGCTACCAAGGGCATCAATTACCTGCTCCCCATCCTTATGATGGCTGGCGGCGGCCAGGTCGGTGCCGGTTTGGCGCTGTACTTTAAGACCAAGAACGCCAAGCTCAAGAAGTACGTCGCAGAGTCCATTCCCGTTGGAATCCTCGGTGTGGGCGAGCCTCTGATGTATGCCGTTACGCTGCCGCTCGTTCGTCCGTTTGTAACGGCCTGCCTGGGTGCCGGATTTGGCGGCGCGCTCGCGGCGCTGCTTCACATCGGCACGGTTTCTCAGGGCGTTTCCGGTCTGTTTGGCCTGCTGATCGTCGTTCCTGGTCAGCAGCTCGGCTACGTTGCCGCTATGCTGCTTGCCTATGCCGCCGGCTTTGTCCTGACGTGGTTCTTTGGCGTCGACGAGCAGAAGATCAACGAGTTCTTTGGCGAGTAGTTTGATATCGCGAGCCGTGTTGCTCAGGGCTCGCGGCGCGCGGCAGATTTCTTGATGCTATGGTTGTGCCGGCGGGGCTAACTGCTCCGCCGGCCTTTTTTAAAGGAGTGTTGAAGCGTGAAAACGGGTATTTCGATTTATCTTTCCAACCCTCTGCAGGATATTGAGCGGACGATTGAACACGGTGCCGCGGCGGGTGCGCGCTATGCGTTCACCTCGCTGCATATTCCCGAGGATGGGGGAGCGGCGTATACCGATAAGGTCCGTCATGTGCTGTCGCTGCTTTCCGCCCGCGGCATTGCGCTCATTGCCGATGTGGGGCCGCGCACGTGCGATTTGCTCGGGCTTGAGCGCATCGAGGACCTGCGCGATCTGGGGTTGGAATACCTTCGTTTGGACTATGGCTTTAGCGCCCGGCGGGTCGCGGAGCTGTCCGGTGTATTTCGCATTGTGGTCAATGCATCGACGGTGAGTTCTGATGAAATCGCATCGTGGCGTGAGGCCGGTGCCGATGTGACTCGTTTTGCCGCCTGCCACAATTTTTACCCCAAGCCTTATACCGGTTTAGCTCTGGAGGACATTGCTCGGGTGAATCTTCGTCTTGCGGCGCTTGGATTCGAAATCATGGCTTTTGTGCCGGGCGATGCCAACGTTCGCGGGCCGGTATTCGAGGGACTGCCGACGGTCGAGACGCAGCGCGGTCGCGCGTCAAAGGTTGCCCTCAATATGCTTGAGCTTGCACATGGCGCCGATTGCGACATTGTGTTGGTCGGCGACCCCGATCTTTCCGATGCGGGCTGGGCGCAGTTTGCTCAAGTTTCCGCCGGATACGTGGACCTGCAATGCGAGCTTGAGCCCGGTTATGCCTATGTGCGCGGGCAGATTCATCACGACCGGCCCGACTCGAGTGTCCTCATCTTTAGGTCTCAGGAGTCACGTACGACGCATAAGCCGGATTCCGTGCCGACGGATGCCGGAGCCGGCCTGCCGCGAAAGGCGGGGTCGATCGCTGTGAGCAATAGCGGATATGGGCGCTACGAAGGCGAGCTTGAGATTGCGCGGGTCGATCTTCCCGGTGACGAGCGCATGAACGTTGCGGGCCATATCACGCCCGAGGCAATGGAGCTGCTGCCGTTCATCAAACGCGGATTCGGGGTACGGTTCGTTTAGCGTGTGACCCGTGGGCTACAATTGGCCCATCATACGAAGGCGCCTCGTGTGGCGTGTGCCTGCGTTGGCCGATCTATATTCGGAGGATTCCCATGACCGTACTGTTTGTTGAATATCCCAAGTGCTCGACCTGTAAGAAGGCCAAGGCATGGCTGGACGAACACGGGGTAGAGTATATCGACCGCGATATCGTTTTGGACAATCCCACGGCTGATGAGCTTGCGACCTGGATTGCTCGTTCGGGACTGCCGGTGCGGCGCTTCTTTAATTCGTCGGGCATGAAATATCGAGAGCTGGGCCTGAAGGCGCGTCTAGATGCGGGCATGACGGATCGGGAGTGCTACGAGCTGCTGGCGACCGACGGCATGCTGGTCAAGCGTCCGCTGTTGGTGGGCGACGACTTTGCGATTCCCGGCTTTAGGGAAGCAGCTTGGACCGAGGCGCTGCTGTAGCGGTTGCGGAAAGTGCGACCCGTTTTGAGCCCTCGGGGTGGGACGTGTTTTCCATCGGAGGGCTCGCTCGGCTCAATCCTTGAGCTGTGCCCATTCGTGCGGACCGTAGACCTTTACGTGCTTGTTGGGCTTGCCGCTCCAGTACTCCTCGTCCATAAAGGGCAGATATGCCTGAACACCGGGGCAGATAAAGGGAATCCGCTGCTGTTGCAGTCGCTCGCGCTGTCGCTGCTCCAGGTGCGCCTCGGATATGACAGTCGGCATACCGGACAGCTCGACGAGGCTTGCCTGGATTCGCTTAAGGTCGGGGAGTCCCGCGTGCCATGACATCCGCATGATCAAAAAGGATGCACGGCGGTATTTTGCCTGCATCACCGTGATGGCGGGGCGCAGGGTGGGATGGATTTTGTCCCGTTCGGGCCAAAGGTCAGCAGTGATCTCGAGGCCCAGGGTCTCCCATAGGTAATCAAGCTCTTCGTCCATGGCGCCTCGATATCCGTGTAATGATGACGGTTTGATTGTGCCATCAGCCGTGAGTGCTGCATTGTTGTAATCTACCAGCGGTAGATGTGGGATGTTTTACGGGCTTTGGCGCCGTACGTGTCGCTGGTGCTTCACAGGTCCTTCACGTGTCGGCCGTATTTGACTGAATTTCAAAAAAGTCAAAATTAGGGCTTGCGTCACGGCGGGACTTCCCGTATATTTCTTTCTTGCGCAAAGGCACAGCCGAGCGCAGCGATGCAGTCATTGGGATGTCGTCTAATGGCAGGACAGCGGATTCTGGTTCCGTCAATGGGGGTTCGACTCCCTCCATCCCAGCCATTGCATTTGCTACATATGGCCCGTTCGTCTAGCGGTTTAGGACGCCGCCCTCTCAAGGCGGAGATCACCAGTTCGAATCTGGTACGGGCTACCAAAATTGAACGCCCGGGCCTCGTAAGAGACCCGGGTTTTGTGTATTGACCGATATTTAAGGCGCGCGTTGAGTCTGCCGCCCGGACCGAGGAGTTGTCATGGACCTGCCTATCAGCTTGGAAGACATCACGTATGCCGAGAACTATCTGGCGCAGGGCGACCTGGCTACGGCGACGCCGCTGCTTGAGCGTCTGGTGGAGCTCGCCGAGGAGTATATCGACGCTGAGTGCAAGACGGAGGAGAAGCGCCAGTACTTTAGCTTCGACAGCAAGTTTGAGCGCCTGGCCTATCGCCGCGTGGAGAAGGATCCGCGCGAGCTGGTGCAGGTCGAGGTTCCCTTTGACTGCCTGTACTCCGACATGGCGTTTGCCTACATTCGCCAGCAGGATTATGTGAGTGCTCGGAATGCCCTGATGCAGGCCGTGCGTTGGGATCCCATGAACTGCAACTATCGCTTGGACTTGGCCGAGCTGTTCCGCGCGCTCGAGGACAAGCAGGAGTGGGCATCGCTCTCGTTCTCGGTGCTGGAGCGCGCGAGCGACGGTAAGTGCGCCGCACGCGCCTACACCAATTTGGGTCAGTACTTCTTGGAGCCCGAGACCGAGAACATTTCGGCTGCCGTGGGCTGCGCGCGTCTGGCGCTGCGCCTGGCGCCCAATGATGCGCATACGACGCGCCTGCTCAACAAGATCCATACCACCTATCCGGATGCCGCGGACGAGAGTGACGACCATGTGATGGGTGAGCTCGCCCTGCAGGGCGTGCCGACCTCGCCTTCGGCCGAGATCGCCATCTGCCTGATCATGTGCGCGACCGATGCTGCAAGCGACGGCGACAAGCAGGAGGCTACGCGCCCGCGACCTGGTGGGCGAGGAGGCATGCGCGGCGATTATCAAGCTGGTGCGCGAGAGCGATGCCGAGCTTAATGCCGAGCGCAGGGCAAAGCGCGAGGCTGCGGGCTCAAACGCCGATGGCGCCAAGGAGGCCGGCGATGCCCAGTAAGCGCGAGCGCAAGCTCATTTCCAAGAATCGCTCGGCACATCACGAGTACTTTATCGATGAGACGTTTGAGTGCGGTATTGAGCTGAGCGGTACCGAGGTCAAGTCGATTCGCGAGCGCGCGTGCCAGATTACCGATACCTTCGCACTGATTCGTGGCGGTGAGTGCTGGCTCGTCGGCCTGCATATCCACCCTTATAGCCATGGTGGCGTGTGGAACCGCGACCCTGATCGCCGCCGTCGTCTGCTGCTGCACCGCAAGGAGATCGACTTTCTTGACGGCAAACTTCGCAACCGTGGTTATGCGCTGGTTCCGTTGGAGCTCTACTTTAATACCGACGGCCGCGTAAAGTTGCTGCTGGGCCTGGGCCGAGGCAAGAAGCTCTACGACAAGCGCGAGGACATGGCCAAGCGTGATGTCCAACGCGAGATCGACCGCGCCCTCAAGGAGCGCAATCGCTAGGCGTTCTGTATAAGTTGCGGTGGAATACGGACTGTTTTGCCTGTTTGAGGGGCTATTCAGTCCTTATTTCACCGCAACTGCGGGCGTCTCATCTTGCTTATACTGTTTTGACACATATGTCTCAAAGGCGGCGTTCGGTATGGGCGTCGCCTTTTTTGTGGGTACATACATCCATGAGGTTCCAACCCGGGTTAGGGGAGTGATTGTTATGGACAAAACTGCGTTCTTTACCATGCCGAGCGGTCTGTACGTGGTGAGCGCCGCGGCAGACGGGCTGCGCGCCGGCTGCGTCATCAACACTGCGGTGCAGGTGACGTCCATGCCGC
>URUW01000026.1 GCA_900551205.1 uncultured Collinsella sp.
GTCATGCAGGCGGCGGCAAATACAGCAACTCCCAGCGCTGTTAGTCCTCGCCATCTTTCTCGAAGGTTATTCATACGACATCCTTTCTCCGAGATTTAAGGCTCTCTTAAGTTATTCTCAGACTATCAATTTAGTTTTTCAACAGGGAATCGATAAAAGGTATCTTTGTGACTGCAATTTGATGAGAGCCGCCACGTCCTTGCCGTCCCGTGCATTGTCGACAGCAACGTCTTATGGCACAAACCGGATATCCTTTTCGGCGCAAATCGTTTGAGCAGGCGGCACGCGGAAGGAGTGTGTAGAGCGGTTTTCTGCTGGCTGCCAGCCACGGCATCCTTTCGGAAACCTAATTGCCGCCGAAATTAAAGTCCCCGGCGCGGACTCACCTTATCTCCCCGACGCGGGCTCGATATCCTCTCGGATATCTAATCGTCTTGGACTTTTACCTGCCCAAGCACAGTACAACTTTTACGTGCCGCCACACGGAGCAAGGCTCGGGGATTATTCTCTAAAAACCATGCTTTCAAAGCAACTTAGGCACAAACGTAGTCAAACAAAATACCTTTCAGGTCTTTCTTGAAGATAAGCAGTAGATTAAAGTATCCGACAAGAAATCCCGCATTACATTCAACCCGCAGAAAAAACAGAGCACTAATACTCCGCCATGCCTTCGGACTCATATAAAAACCTCATATGATCGACATCGAATCTAAGTGATAGCACATCTATAGATTTGCGTACATCAGAACACAGGCAAACGAATTTAAAAAACGAATCAGTTAATTCGCTTTCAAACTCTTTGTCGCATATACGTTTTCCAAGCTCAATAGCTTGGCTCAATTTAGTAGCGACAAAGTGGTTGGAAATTAAACCAAGCATGTTATTAGCCTTCTCAAGGCTATCAAGAACAGGCAAAACGTATTGTATTGCGAAATCTAATGTGACGGTATCATCCTCAATATAATTCGGAAGTCGATACGCTAAATCACATGTATTTATATAATATTTGATCCATGACTCTTTCATTTTTGGAAACCGAGAGATATGGATTAACCGACTTTCAGCAGAGGTATCGCCCAATCTATTAGAAGTTGGAATTAAAATAGTATTTGACCTTTGCTTTCGCCAAGACGAATTATCGAAATTCAATCGAACACGAATATACTCTTGCAACCAGACAAAATAGCACGCTCCATCATCCGCTAAAGAACATCTAATTAAAAGAAAAGGTATTGCAAACATTTCAGCGTATAAAAGCGTCTTCGTATCAATGGAAAATGGAATTTCAGGTTTATCTTCGAGTGGCTTGTTTGTTCCCTTCACCTGAATTGCCATTAATTCACCAGTAGCGAATCCGTTTTCAAAGCGCTCAAAAATTTTATCGATTCCAAAATCACGTTCTGTTAAGTCTCGAACAACCCAGTTTTCAGAAGGCATAAGGGAGGTGACGAAAGAGCATGCCTCTGTATCAATTATGTGGCTATTTGGACGTTTCGGAGGATATGCCATAAAAATCAGCTCCATCAGCCTTAGCGCAAGAGCACCTAATAACGACAAAATAAAGATAACAACCAACATAATTAGACTGCATGTCAGTTGATATCGAATAAGCGGTTAAGGACACAATAACCAATAAAACAATAGCACTCACTGTGTCCAGGGGCATGGACCATCTCCTCCATCCTTCCTGCTCGAGCACGTCAGAGTAACCACCCGGTGAAACCATTGGCCGAGAGCTGCGCCCCCAGTCCCCGGGAAGCGGCCCTCTTGATTAAACTGCTCAGTATTTCGTGCTCACGGGCTCAATTCCCGGTGACCACTTGAGTCACTTCATAGTAGAGAGCAACGACAATGTCGACGCTGCAGGTCTTAAGAATACATTCGCAATAGATGTTCCGGCTGTTCACGCCACTGCAGTGAAGCTGACCGGCCTCGGCTTCTATGATCGAATTAAGCACCTGATCGGAGAGCCTGCGGATAAGCACCAGCTGTCGATCGTCCCGTCGCTGAGGTGGGGCTCAGCGAACATGTCGGGCGCGGCGTCCGCTAAGATCTACATTGCGGTCCTCATCCTTCTCAAGAACCTTCCTTGTGGTTATTTCAGATTCTAGTGCGAAAGCCGTTTTGCGTCAGGCAGACGTCATCACCCCCCCCCACGCTTACGCCATCTATTTTTTTTGCGATCCAAAGTATCGCTAGCTCACGCTCTTCACTATCATCAAATTTGCAGGTCTCATATTTGATGTTTCATTCAGCTCCTTAGAATCGATAACCAAATCCCATTGTCCATTTTGGCCCGGCAATGATCGGCAAAGTTGTTTGTTAGGTATACGAAACAATCGATTAACTGGAGTCAAACGCTTAACTCCAAAACATTTCAAACTGACAATTTCGATACATAATAAAGCTGCCAGTGAATTCAAACAGTTCTCCAAATTAGCTTTTCTAAAATACGTACCACGATCATGTTTCACAGCGTTATAGCTATCCCACCAAGTTAATTTTGCATACATTCCATTTATCCACGCATTAAAAGGTTTGAGTGAAATACTCTGGTTAATCGCAATGTCAACTACCTCATTTACAAAGGCAATATCATTCAAAGCAGACAGGCACTCGAATGCTTCCTTGATATTAGATGGTCTATTTCCGGATCGAAGTTCGACATAATCTTTAAAAACCGAATCAAATTCAGAACAAATCGATAAAAGCATCTTTGCAAATTCAACTGAATAAGTTGAGAAATTATCGTTGCTCAGCTCAACATAATTAAAGGAATTAACAAGCTCTCTTTCAAGAACCAAGTAGTAATCCCAATTTGATAAAGATAAACTCATAGACAAGCAACTCCCGTTAACGTAAATTACACCAAATTATCTTTCGAAATGCCCCCGTAGATATAGCAATCGCCAGCTCAGAAGTCTACTGACGTCCGATTCAGCTGACAAATAATTGACTATACGGCACTATTAAAGGATAACTAGCACTGTTCATCTACAGGAATATCCAGTTTATTCGCCGCGCAAATGCAAAGCTCTTTATCCTCTTGAGTCATCCTGCTCCCAAGAATAACTCGCAACGGCTTGCATGGGCGTTGTACATAATTCATCTCAAGCTCATCTGGCTCTGGTACAAGACGGGCACGATATTCGTTCTCCCGCTCAAACACACTGCCCTTTCTGTAAACTGCCCGTAGATCACTAAGCATGTCATCACTGCTCACATTAAGACCAAGCATCCTAGCAGCAGTCCAAGCAATTTGAGGGTCGCAATTAAATGGTTCGTCATCATATAAAATTGGTAATAATTCAGTGCGCATTCCGTTAGCTATGTTGCAATTGCGAATAGCTTCTCTGTCGTAAGCAAGAACGAAACCCGCTTGGCTTTCGGAATATACATTCCACATATTCGAATCGCTAGGATTGTCCGTTAGGCACAAAATGCGACAACAATTTCGGCAGCTATTCTGATGAACTGGGGCAACAAATCCTCCAACAAATAAGCGCAAGTTTTTAACAGCCGAGCGAAAAAGACTAACTTTTCCCTCATCGGATAGTATCTCGAACTCATCTATTCTTGCTGGATTAAAAGGAGCCCCCAGAACCCCTAAAACAAACGCAAGTCGTCTAAAATCAATTTGATTTATTATCTTTAACGCTTGTTCATCATCATTGAGATTACTTTCGATTTCATCTATACCATTCCAGTTATAGATCGGTACCGAGTCGCACTGATCGCTGAAAACCTTTGGATGAGAAAATGTAACAGTCGCGTTTTCTAGATCGGCAAAAGCGTATTCACTTGGAGGTCGATAGCGGTAAAGCATTCGCGGGACGAGAGAAGTCGATAGCGCTTCCAGCTCCTTCTTTGCGGAAACAATGGAGGCGCCATCGTTTTGCTTGGCAACGAGATTAGCCAGCGTCTCCCGATATGTTTCTTTCTGTGTCAAGCTTAGCGCCATGCAATATCGCTTCCCGATCTAGCTAAATTAGATGCAGTTGATTTTATCCAGTGCAAAAATACTGAATGCACATACGAAGCAGAAGTCATGTCTATCAACTACCAAAAAATGATTCCGATTGGAACGTACCGGAAATCGTAAAAGCTGCCAACGGATATATTTATAATAGCCTGAGATGGCTAGAGATGAAAACATATAGTCATCAAGCAGTCTTGTCCTCCGATGAAGACGCCAGCCATGACATCGAATTCCACTCTCTGTCAGGTCGCTTTACCAATTACGGAGCGCCGCAGAGGCTGCAGAAGCAGTCGAGTATGCAGAAAAGATTTATATGGGCGCGTCAATTAAAAAAGCTCTGTTAGACCAGGATTGACACACATCTGTCCCCACGGCGCCATATCGTTAGCCTCGTAGACCGCGGGGCAGCATGAACGCCGAGGACCTGGTAATCGCCTTCAAACGGGACATGGCGAAGCTGAGCGGGACCGAGCGCCGCCGCGCGATTGAGTCCGTCAGGGACGTGATCCGCGCGGCGGCGTTCGACGACACGGCCGGCTCCGCCTACGAGGTCGAGCGCAGCCGCGTCTGCCTCAAGACCGCCTACGCCATGCGCCATAGGCTGATCGAGTGCCTCTCGGCCCACTGCCCCCATTCAGGGCCGGGCGGGGCTGCGGCGGCGAGCTCGACGAGATCTACTTCCCTGAGTCGCTCAAGGGCAAGGGCAGCCGCGCGAAGGGGTTGTTCGCGATGCCGTATCGGCAGCATAGAGACGGTATGTCCATTTCGTCTCTTTTAGCGCTGAATACCATGTATCGGGTTCATTTTCTCATGCCTTATAAGGAATATATGAGACGGCTGAATTCGTAGATGCCTGTTGTAAATGAATGTATGTGAGAAAGCTAACAACTACATAATAAGAGTTGCGTTTGGCATCAGGCAACGAAAACAGTTGCATTTTGTCTCTTGCAACTACAAGGGTTGCGTTTGGTATATAGCAACGAAAACAGTTGCATTATGTCTCATGCAACTAAAAGGGTTGCTTTTGGTGTCTAGCAACGAAAACAGTTGTGCACGGGCAAGATAACCCTCACGCTTTGCGAATGATATCTTTGTTCCTGCAAATTAAAACACGCAATGTTATAGATAGACGAAATCTGATTAGCGGGCGACGATGAATGCCACATCTCTATTATCACGGGGACTGCCGCCCCAGAAAAACCCGATATGGCAATCGACGCTGATAGCAGTCTTAAAGAACATGACGTCGCCCTCACTCGACCTAGAACCGTTCGAGAATCTCCTCGGCGTTCTCTCGCAGATAGATATCTAGGTCCGGCACGGCAAACTGCACGTAGCCCCTCTGTGGTGCCTGAATAACCTCTCTTTGTAGCAATTTTGCCCTAATGGAGCTGACCTCATTGGTCTTTTTACCCATGCGCTTAGCAATCTCGGATGATTTGGACTGTTTTTTATCCTCGCACATGGCCAAAAGGTATTTGATATCGTTGAGCCCCAGTCCAGAAATCGCGGGCTCGTGAACAACATCGTGAAAACGAGCCTCTGCCAGCGCAATGCCTTCAGTGACGTCGCGCTCGCTCACAATGGCACTTTTGGCACGATGCAAGTTGGCGCGCTGCCAAATGGAATAACCGACCAGTTGCACCAGATAGGCATAGCCCTTAGTGGCCTTAGCGGCTCTCGACAGGAGATTGTCCTCTATGGTCAAGCCAGTCGCGACAAAGCTATCGCCCATAGAGAGCGCTACCTCCACCTGGTTGATAGGCGCCAGATCTTCGGGGAGGGCACGACGCAAGAACGTAAGCGCCTTGCCGTTAATAAGATCCATAACACCGGCGGGTAACCCGGCAAAGGCAAGTGCGATATCTACTTTTTCCCCTATCAAAAGCTGAACCGTAGACGCAATGGCACGCATATCGTCAATCGGAGCGTCCTGAACTTCATCGATGGCAATAAAAAGACCCTCGGATGACTTCGCCGCCGAACTTAGCAACTTTCTAAGGCTCGACTCTTTGGGTGCAACATCGACTTTCGCAGAAACAAAGCCGGCGTTTACACCGACCGAAGCATTGGCCGCAAGGGAAGAATCAGCAACCTGATCCTTCAAGTCCAGCAATAGGTTAGGGCCAGCAGAAACAATAGCGGTCTTCCATCCAAGCTCTCGCGCACGATCCCTAAGATCGCAGAGCAAAACAGTTTTTCCGGAGCCCCTCGGTCCAGCAATACGCATGAGCCTCGCAGGTGCACCAATTCCCGCATTCAAACTCTCGGTAAACTCAAGGGCAATATCATCACGACCAATTATGCGCGGAGGCTCAGCGCCGGCAGTGGGACGAAACGGGTTATGGAATATTGTGGCGCTCACTTGTTTGCCTCTCAAGGAAATCGATTATCGGTCAATCTTAGCTTTATTAGTTTATCGCAACTATATCGGATTATATCGAGTTGTATAAGCCTGTACAAACTTATCGTAGAAGTATCGAGCTATCGTAATGTAAACTAACAAATAGCCTAAACGCTGCCTTCTTCCCAACTCATGGCGAAGTCAAGCTGAGGGCCTTCTAACAACCATTGTCTAAAGCGAGAAGTACTCACTCTCGGAAGACAAGTTAGGCCCCAACCATGGATCACCCGTCAAGAAAAACTCCGGCCAGCGCTGCGTGAACAGTGCCTGTTCGCGTTTCCAACGGCGCAGCTTCTCCTCGTTGGCCTCTTCCCTGCCGCGCGAGGTGAACTCGTAGTGGTACAGCTCGGCATAGGGCGTAAAGATGGTACGGTAGCCCGCCGCCCACACGCGCAGGCAAAAATCCGCATCGTTAAAGCCGACGGCGAATTCCTCGTTGTAGCCGCCGACCTGCTCAAATACGTCGCGTCGGACCATCTGGCAGGCACCCGTCACGGCACTAAAGTTGCCCGGACGCACAGCACGGGCAAGATAGCCCTCGCGCTTTGCCGAGAAATCCTGGTTGGCATGGGCAAGTGCGCCACGCACGCCGACCAAAATGCCGGCGTGCTGCACCAGATGATCGGCAAAATAAAGCTTGGCGCCCACCACGCCCGCATCGGGACGCTGCAGATAGCCCATCATCTCTTCAATAAAGTCCGGGTTTATGACCTCGGTATCGTTGTTCAGCAGCAGCAGGTAGTCGCCCTTGGCATGCTCAACGCCAAAGTTGATGATCTTGGAGTAATTGAACTCGCCCGGCCAGTACACAACGCGTGCGCCACCCTTGCCTTCGGATACTGCGGCCACGCGCTCCGGAAGGGTTTCGTAATACGCAAACGTCTCCGGGGCCTCGCTGTTGTTCTCCACCAAGACGATCTCGTAGTTGGCATACGTGGCCTTCTGGGCGATCGACATAACACAGGCATCGAGCGTCTCAACGTGGTCCTTGGTGGGAATCACAATGCTCACCAGCGGCGCAGGCTCCGGCAGCGCATAACGCATGCGATAGACAAACGGCGTCTCGGTCTCCTCGACCGTCCCGTGAACGTCCAGCGAGTCAAAGTGGCGCTGCAGCGCCAAACGACCAGCTTCAATGGCATACGGCTTGCTATCGGCAGAACCATCGGCGGTGGAACCGGGGTGTACGCGCCAGTGATACAACACGTGGGCAATATGCTCAAACCGTGCGCCCGATGCAAGGCAGCGAAGCGTCAGATCATAATCCTGGGCGCCCGCGACATCTTCCGGCGACATGCCAATGCAATCGATAAGCGCCTTCTCCACCATCAGAAAATGCGTCACGCAGTTATGGCTATAGAGCAGGTCAACGTTAAGCTTGGTCTTAAAGACCGGCTGACCCCACTCCCCCGTTTTCTGGAACATGTCCTCGTCACAAAACAGGACCTGCGGACGCCCTCCCTCTGCCGCTTTGTTCAATGCGGCGACATAGTGGAACAACGCATCCGGTTCCAGAATGTCATCATGGTCTAAGAATGCGATGTAGTCGCCCGTCGCCTGCTGAATGCCGGCGTTGGTGTTGAGTACAATGCCGCCGTTGCCAGGCAGCTCAATACGATGAACCCGCTCGTCATTGACGTCGGCCGCAAGATTGGCCACTGCATCCCATTCGGGGGAGGCGTCCATAAGCAGCAATTCCCAGTTGTCATAGCTCTGGGATAGCACAGAGTCCAGCAACTCGCGCAGGTAGACCCGATCGGTCTTATAGCACGGCACCACAATGCTCACGAGCGGCCTGTAGGCAAAAGCCGCCAAAGCAACGTGCTGGCACGCCAGGTCGCCCGGCTTCGCGCGATGCTGCTCAAACCAACGTCGATAGTCCGCGTCATCCGCACGCGCATCCTTCATGCGATTCCAGCTGTCGTCGACCATGCCGTTGTACAGACGACCATCCATGGCGCAAAATCCACTCTGGATTAGGCCCGTGGTATCAGCCGCAATCGCGACAAAATCGCGTATATCCTGAGGCATCTCAACGCTCAGATACGTTTTATTGACGCAACATCCGTTTTGCTGGAGAACATCGACCTGTGACTCAAACACATGCACGGTGGCATCAATCGCATTCATATGCGAAGATCTGGAGCTCAGGGGCGCACTGGGCGTCTCCCGCCCATGTGACCTCATAGCGCCAGACGACGCCCTCATCTGCCGGTAAATAACGAACGGCATCGATCTCGTAGCGACCGCAGCACTCGCCGCGCTGCGCATCGCGAACGAGCGCGCACATCGCAGGCTTTGCTTTGTAGTTAATCTTAGATTCCAGCTTGGCAATACGACTATCAAGGCGAATAGAGCCCAGCCTTTTGTCGCCGGACGCAAATAAGACATCAATTGTAGAGCCGTCCATAAACGGAAGCACCAAGACAACGAGCTCACGCTCATAATCGGCAACGGAGGGACAAAGCGCAAGCACGCGGCCATGATCGACCGGCAGTGTCAAAGACGGAACGCAAGCACCATTGGACGTCGCATGAGCAAAAGTCTGGGAACCCTCCTGCTCAATAAGCCCCGCGATATCCTGGCCGACAAAACGAAGCAGCACAAACAGACGGCCCTGGCTGCGGCAAAGCGCCAAACGCTTGATACTCATCTACACTTCTCGCCTTCCCAGAGCGTTCGCAGCCATGCGCTTGCACGCGCCCAAGCGCCCAAACCTCAAGACGTCGTAATTGAACATGAGCTTTTTGCACAAACGAGCAGCAGGAGCCTTACCGACAAGCGCTGCACGCACCATAGCGGCAACAGAAGGAGCGCATTGTGCGAGCGCAGCATCGCTGCCCACGGCAGAACCGTCAAGCGCCTCGGCAACGGCAGAGAACACCTTGCCGCAGCCCGAGCCCAAGAGCCTCAGCGCATCGTACAGCACCAGATCACACAGGAAGTACGCCAGGTCATCGGCATGCTGGGCATCGAGTCCATCACGGCGCCAATCGGCCAGCACCGCTGAGTAGATCTTCACGTGTTCCAGTAAACGCGTCTCATCGTCATAGCGCATGGTGTCCATGAGCGAGCCCTTGCGTGCCACGCGATAGTCGTACAGCTTGTTCGAGTTAAGCGCCGTCTTGCGCGAACGGCCATAGACGGCAAAATCGAAGACCTGGTCCTCGCCATACTTAACGGTTTCGTCGAACACGATCCCGTTGCCCAGCAAAAAAGTGCGCTTACAAGCGGTGCGCCATGCAAAGGGACGAGACGCTTCCTTAAACAGCAGGTCGGAGCTATAGCCCTCAAACGAAACGTCGCGTGGGCTCAGCACATAGTTAAGCCACGGATACCCCGCCTCCAGCGGATACGGGTTCGCGCCAAAGGTCAAAACGTCGCAATCCTCACGCTCAAAGGCATCAATGATTACACGGCATGCATTGGGCGTAAAGCGGTCGTCGGAATCCAAGAACGCGACGATGGGAGCCGAGGACGCAGCGATACCCGCATTGCGGGCGCTCGACAGGCCCCCGTTCTCTTTATCGACCAACGTAAAGCGCGCGTCCTTTTCGCAATAGGCAGCCGCAATATCGCGCGAACCGTCCGGCGAGCCATCGTTGACCAGCACACCTTCCCAATCGGGCATATCCTGCGCGAGTAGGGAGTCCAGGCACCATGCCAGGCACTCCTCCACCTTGTAGATGGGAACGACGACGGAAATCTTAGGGGTAGCCATAATCACGCGCTCCTACTGTGCCGTCGACACGTCGTCGGGATGCGGGTTATCGCCGTAGGTGCGCTGATACGTCAGCACGCGCCAAACCAGCGGCAGGCCGCCGATCTTAAAGTAGTGTTTAAACGTATTGAGCTTGCCCGGCTTTTTAAAGTCAAAACGCGAATCGATATAGGCACGGGGCGACTTGACCATCAAACGCAGGTCGGTCTCGCCGCGCGGGTCGAACAGCGACAGGTCAAAGCGACCGGCATCCCAATCGGCCTTGAGCTCGGGAGATGCCTTGTCCCAAAACTGCTCGCGCAGCCCATCGACCAAGCGCTCATCATTCCAGCGATACGTATCGACCTTCATGCGCATTAAAATGCCCTGAAGCCGTGCCTTAAGCTCGGGGCGTTCATCCAAAAAGCGCTGCATCTCGGCATATTCGTCGCACACGCAAAA
Source organism: uncultured Collinsella sp. (assembly GCA_900551205.1). Taxonomy (GTDB): domain Bacteria; phylum Actinomycetota; class Coriobacteriia; order Coriobacteriales; family Coriobacteriaceae; genus Collinsella. The sequence goes on from URUW01000026.1 coordinate 10,546, forward strand.
CACCTTATTGGGCGAGTTAACAGAACTCTTCTCGTTGTCTTGGCGATAGCACAAAATGGGATCCGCAATAAACGCAGCACGCTCGGCACATGCCCAGACCTTAAAGTTAAAACCCGCATCCTGATACGAGGCACCCGGCGTGGGAAGGAATCGAATCTGATTGTCGTTAAGGAACGTGCGACGATAGATGGCCGACCAAATGGAAGGCTTGCGATAGAAAATGCCCGGGCGATCGACGGGGCGATACGCGGCGCCCGTCATATGCTCGTCGATAATTCCAAACAGCTCGCGGTGCTCGCTGGGCGCAGACCAGTACAGGTAAAAGTCGCCCTTAACGACATCGGCATGCTCGGCGTCAGCCTTGGCAACCAGCTTTTGAAGCGAATCCTCGAACATAAAGTCATCGGACTCCAAAATGCCCACGTACTCGCCACGCGCCATCTCCAGGCCGCGGTTCATCGAGTCGCCGTACCCGCTGTTGGCCTTGTCAATCATCTTGACGCGCGCATCGCGCTCCATGTACTCGCGGATGATATCCGGCGAGCTATCGGTAGAACCGTCGTTGATGCAGATGATCTCGATGTCGCTGAGCGTCTGCGCAATGGCGGAATCAAGGCACTCGCGCAGGTAGCGCTCAACATTGCAGATAGGAACAAGCAGCGAAACTTTAGGGGTATCAGAGTTCTGCAAGAGAACCTCCTGTTGAATAACGTGTAACAGGGTTATTTTAGCAGCGAAGCAACGGCGCGCGGCAGCGCCCAGAATTAGATAAAGCGCTCCAGGCAGGCCTTGAGACCGCGGGTCGAAAGATAGAACAGCGTGGCGTCTGCCATCGAAACGCCCGAGGTCGCCGCAACGAGCTTATGAGCAACACGGCAAACGGCGCCCTTAGCAGGCATATCCGCCCACTCCGTTCCCAAAAACGTCGTGAAATCCATATTGACGCGACCTGCCACGCGACGGAAACCATCGACATCCAAGCGCGCCAAATCAAACACGATAAGGTCCAAGAACCAGGTGATCAACTCTCCGGGGCACAGGTCCAAAAGGCCGTAGGCCGCCCAATCCTCCAAAACTTCCTCGAGCATCCTCATATGGGCGTCGAGCTTTTTGGTGCGGGCCTCGGCGCTGTTGAACTCGTGCGTTGCCGAGTCGTTCTCCATCACGTAGTGGTAGAACCTGTCCGGCATGACAACAGTCTTTGAGGCCAACGCGTAAGCTGCGAACTGGAACACAACGTCCTCGCCCAAGGCCAAGCCGGGGGCAAAGCGTATGTCCTCACGATTGAGCAGCTCGCGCGAAAAAGCCGCGCGGCACGCATAGGGCTGTGCGTTTGCGTGGAACAGCAACTGGGGATCACGGGCGCCAAAAGTGCCCACCTTGGGGCTCATGAGTTGCTGGACCCGCTTGGGTGCGGCGTCGGACGGCTCGCAAACGCCGCCAAAAACGGCGACCTCGGCATCTGCAGACTCCATGGCATGCAGCACGCACTCAACCGTCTGGGCGTCGATGTAATCGTCGGCGTCCACAAAGAAGACAACCTCACCATCGGCCGCATCGATACCGGCATTTCGAGCGCACGAGACGCCCGCGTTTTCCTGGTCAATCACCAGTACACGCTCGTCGGCCTGCGCAATTTGACGCAAGATGCCCAGCGAATCGTCAACCGAACCGTCATTGACACAGACAACCTGAATCGAGCGCTCGGACTGTGCCAAAAGCGAATCGAGGCATCGCCGAATCGAACGCGCGGAGTTGTATACGGGAACGACAATAGTCGCTTTGGGAATCGATGCCTCTCCCATACCGACCTACCCCCTCAGCGATTCGATGAGGAAGGCGGCGACCACACCAGGGCCTCCAACCGAGGCGTAGTATTTGGCGCGTCCCAAGGCACCATCCGTTGCAAAGTGCGGATGCTCGTCAACCCAGCCCTCAGGGTCTTTGAGGATGGCAGCGAGATTCGCGCGCTTCCACGGCTTAAGATCATCCAGCGAAAACTCCCCGGCGTCCAAGGCCGCTTGGAACTCCTTGGCCATCTGCACCAGGAACTCCTTATAGAACTTAGGCGCCAAGCGCACATAGTTCCACATATACGAGTCGTACTTAATGAGCTGATTGAACTTGAGCAGGCGCGCGACGTCATCGCTTGCGTGATCGCGGGCAAATTTCTCTCGGATCCAACGTTCAATTTCGGCATACTCGGTATTGACGCAAAAGACCTTAGCCGAAGAATTAACCGAGGAGTTCTCGTTGTCCTGACGATACGCAAGCACGGCATCGTGCAGGTAAACGGCCTTGTCGGCACACGCGATCACCTTAAAGGCAAACGACGTGTCCTGAAAGGATGCCCCCGGAGTCGGCAGGAACTTGATGCCGTTGCGCTCAAGAAAATCACGGCGGTACACGGCCGACCAAATCGACGGCTTTTGCTTAAAGAACTGAGTCGTGTCGCTCGGGTGCACCGACTTGACACAGTCCCTTGCCTTAAACATCTCGTGCAGCGAGCGGCGCTCCTCGGGCTTAGACCAGTAGAAGTCAAAGTTCGCCTTTGCAAAATCGACACCGAAGCGCTCGGCAGCCGCCACGAGCTTCTCCAGCGCATCGGGCGCCATAAAGTCATCGGACTCCAAAATGCCCACGTAC
>URUW01000027.1 GCA_900551205.1 uncultured Collinsella sp.
AGTTTGAGCGCGGAGTTCTTGGCGCCCGAGACGGGCACGGAGCCTCCGATGGCGTGGCCACCCTCAACGCGGATAATATCCAAGGTCTACCCTTTCAAAAAGCATGCCCGGGGTGGCTGGGCCATCCCGGGCATGATGTGTTCGCAAATGGTCGAACGCTAAATCGTTTGACTATTGGGCAAGCTTGAGCTTACACCATGCGATTTCATTATAGAGGTAGGCGCGGCGTGCATCATCCTCCGACAAATTACCCAGCTTCTCTTCAAAACCTTGAATATCAGCTTTAAGCTTGTCGGCATCGACGGTCGCCAAATCGCAAGCGCGCTCGGCGAGAACGGTCACGACATCGTCCGCAACCTGGGCATAGCCGCCGGCCACGGCAAACGTGTGGTCGACAGTGCCCATGGCCTTATCGGAAACGCGAACGTAACCGCGGTCGATCGTGCAGATCTCGCTGGAGTGAGCAGGCAGGACGCCAAACTCGCCATCCGTGGACGGAATCGACACAAACGCAGCGTCGCCCTCATAGGCGCAGCTCACGGGGCACACGATGCGGATACGCATAACCTACTTCTCCCCCATCTTGCGGGCGCGCTCGCGCACGTCTTCAATCGTGGAAGCATAGCGGAAAGCCTGCTCGGGCAGGTCATCGGCCTTGCCGTCGACAATCTCGGCGAAAGAGCGGACGGTATCCTCGACGCGGACGTAGACACCGGGGTTGCCGGTGAACTTCTCGGCGACGTGGAAGGACTGCGAGAGGAACTGCTGAATCTTACGGGCACGGTTGACCGTAAGGCGCTGCTCCTCGGACAGCTCGTCCATACCCAGAATGGCGATGATGTCCTGAAGGTCGGAGTACTCCTGCAGGAGCTCCTGGACCTTGACGGCGACACGGTAGTGCTCCTCGCCGACGATCGAGGGATCGAGAGCGTCGGAGGAAGATGCGAGCGGGTCGATAGCCGGGAACAGGCCAAGCGACGAAATGCTACGCGAAAGAACCGTGGTGGCGTCGAGGTGCGTAAACGTCGTGGCAGGCGCCGGGTCGGTCAGGTCGTCTGCGGGGACGTAGACAGCCTGGACGGAGGTAATGGAGCCCGTCTTGGTCGAGGTAATGCGCTCCTGGAGGTCGCCCATCTCGGTTGCCAGCGTGGGCTGGTAACCAACGGCGGACGGCATACGGCCCAGCAGTGCGGAAACCTCGGAACCTGCCTGGGAGAAGCGGAAGATGTTGTCGATGAACAGCAGAACGTCCTGGCCGCGATCGCGGAAGTACTCAGCGGTGGTAAGGCCGGCCAGACCGATGCGCAGACGCGCTCCGGGCGGCTCGTTCATCTGACCATAGACCAAGCAGGTCTTGTCGATAACGCCAGACTCGCTCATCTCGAGGAACAGGTCGGTGCCCTCGCGGGTACGCTCGCCGACGCCGGTGAACACCGAGGTGCCGCCGTGCTCCTGGGCGAGGTTGTTGATGAGCTCCTGAATCAGAACGGTCTTGCCGACGCCGGCGCCGCCGAACAGGCCGGTCTTGCCGCCACGGATGTAGGGCTCGAGCAGGTCGACGGCCTTGATGCCGGTCTCGAAGATCTCGGTCTTGGTGGTGAGCTCGTCAAAGCGGGGCGCTGCATGGTGGATGGGGTAGAACTCCTCCACCTCGGGCATGGGCTTGCCGTCGACGGGCTTGCCCATGACGTTCCAAATGCGACCGAGCGTCTTGGGACCAACGGGCATCTTCATGGGCTCACCGGTATCGGTGGCGATGAGGCCGCGCTGCAGGCCGTCGGTCGAGGACATGGCGACCGTGCGGACGACGCCGCCCGGAAGCTGGCTCTCGACCTCGAGGATCGTGCTCAGATGACCGATCGGGGTCTCGGCCTCGACCGTGAGCGCGTTGTAGATCGGGGGCACCGCGCCGTCAAACTTGACGTCGACGACAGGGCCGATGATTCGCACGATGCGACCATCACCGGCAGTCGTCTTCTTGGTGGCTTCCTCGACCGCAAGCTTTACGGTGTTATTAGCCATTACTGTTCCTCCAATGCTGAGGCTCCGCCGACGATCTCGTTAATCTCGGTCGTGATCGAAGCCTGGCGCACGCGACTATACGTGCGGGTAAGGGTCGAGATGATCGCGGTGGCGTTTTCCGTCGCGGAGTGCATGGCCTTGCGGCGTGCACCCTGCTCGGCAGCCGCCGAATCGATCAGGGCCTGGTAGATGACCGTCAGGATATAAGACGGCACAAGCTTGCCGAGAACATGCTCGGGAGAGGGCACGAACTCGAACGTGGACGAGATGCGCTTAGGGGCGTCGGTCTCGTTCTTACGCGGACCGTGGGCCATAGCGATCATCTCGGGGTCGAGCGGCAACAGATGCTCGACGCGAAGCTCCTGATCCACGCGGTTCTTGGCGTGGTGGTAGACAAGCTCGACACGGTCAAGCTCACCGGCACGATACGCATCGCAGATATGAGAGGAGATCATGCGGGCCTGATTGAAATCGGGCTCAGAGGAGTTGCCCTCAAAGTGCATGACGACGTTTGCGCGGTCACGGAAATACGTGGCCGGCTTACGCCCGCACGCGATGATCTCGCACTCGATGCCGTCGTTCGCCCAAGAAGCGGCGAGCTTTTCGGCCGTGCGCTCCACCGTCGTATTGAAACCGCCGGCAAGGCCGCGGTCCGAGGCAATAACGACAATCAGGCCATGCTTGACGCTCTCATGCTTCTGCAGCATGGGATCGGTGCCCGAACAGGAGGCGTCGCCGGCGACCGTCAACATGACGTCGGTCAGCGCCTCCTTATAGGGCTCGGCCTGCTTGGAGCGATCGAGGGCACGACGGATCTTGGCCGTAGAGACCATCTCCATCGTGCGCGTGATCTGCTTGGTCGTGGTAACCGAGGAGATTCGCTTCTTAATGTCGCGAAGGTTGGCCATGGGGCTTAGTTCTCCTCTGATCCAGAAACATCCGAATGGTGCTTGGCCATGAACTGCTGCTTGAAGTCGCCGATGACGCGCAAGAGCTCAGCCTTGGTGTCATCATCGATCTTCTTGGCGCGAACCTTGTCGAGCAGCGAACCAAAGCCATTGTCCATGTACTCGATGAGCTCGGCACGGAAGGGCAGCACGTCGGCGATCTCCAGGTCATCCAGGAAGCCCTCGTTGCCAGCGAACAGCGTAACGATCTGCTCGCCAACCTCAAACGGCTTGTAACGCGGCTGCTTCAGGAGCTCGGTCATGCGAGCACCATGGGTCAGCTGCTTCTGAGTAGCCTCGTCGAGGTCGGAGCCGAACTGCGTAAAGCCAGCGAGCTCCTGTACGAAGCGAGGTCCAGGCGAAGGTTGCCGGCAACCTGCTTCATAGCCTTGGTCTGCGCATCGCCACCGACGCGGGACACGGAGATGCCCACGTCGACTGCCGGGCGCTGACCCTGGAAGAAGAGCTCGGACTGCAGGTAGATCTGACCATCGGTAATGGAAATGACGTTGGTCGGAATGTAGGCCGAGACGTCGCCGTCCTGGGTCTCGATGATCGGCAGTGCCGTCATGGAGCCGTAACCGTTCTTCTTGGACATCTTGACGGCACGCTCGAGCAGACGAGAGTGCAGGTAGAAGATGTCGCCAGGATAGGCCTCGCGTCCGGGCGGACGATGCAGCGTCAGCGACATCTGACGGTAGGCCACAGCCTGCTTGGACAGGTCGTCGTAGATGACGAGCACGTGGCCGCCGGGGTTGGTCTCGCTGGCGGGCTTGCCGTCCTCGCCGTTGTACATGAAGAACTCGCCGATAGCGGCACCGGCCATAGGCGCGATGTACTGCATAGGGGCGGAATCGGCAGCGGTGGCCGAAACGATGATGGTGTAGTCGAGCGCACCGTGCTGAGCGAGGGTCTCGCGGATGTTGGCAACCGTGGAGGCCTTCTGGCCGATGGCGACATAGATGCAGACCATGCCCTTGCCGCGCTGGTTGAGGATAGCGTCGATGGCGATGGCGGTCTTACCGGTCTTACGGTCGCCGATGATGAGCTCACGCTGACCGCGGCCAATAGGCACCATGGAGTCGATAGCGAGCAGACCGGTCTGAACCGGCTCGCACACCGGGGTACGATCGATGACGCCGGGAGCCTTGAACTCGATGGGGCGACGGTGCGTGGCGACGATGTCGCCCAGGCCGTCGATGGGCTGGCCGAGCGGATTGACGACGCGGCCGAGCATGGCACGGCTCACGGGGATATCCATAATGCGGCCAGTGGTGCGGCACTCGTCGCCTTCCTTGATGGAGTCGACGGCACCGAACAGAACGGCGCCGACCTCGTCACGGTCAAGGTTCTGGGCAAGGCCGAAGACGGTCTCACCGGTATCGGAGCTCTTGAACTCCAGAAGCTCGCCTGCCATGGCGCTCTTGAGGCCGGAGACGCGCGCGATGCCGTCGCCTACCTCGTCGACCGTTGAAACCTCATGCGTATCGACCGTCGCGGAGAGGCTCGTGAGCTGCTCCTGCAGTTTCTTGGCGATATCCTGGGCATTGAGGGTTTCGGACATTAGGCTTCACCTCCGTACGAATTAGCAGAGTTTGCGAGGGTCTCCTGCGCGATGCGCAGCTGCGTCTTGACGGAAATATCACGACGCTCGCCGCGGGCCTCGAGCACCAGGCCGCCCACGATAGACGGGTCGACCTGCTCGATAAGGAATACCTTGCGGCCGAAGTCCTGCTCGCATTTCTTAGTGATGGTTTGACGCAGCTCGTCGTCGAGCGGGATCGCCGTGGTGACGGTCACGCCCACTACATCCTCGTCTTCCTCGGCAACATACTTAAAGGCAGCTGCCACCTTGGGAAGAAGGTCGAGCTGGTCGCGCTTGGACATGGTGTCGAGCACGGCGATGATCTCGGGGCTGGCAGAAGCCAAGCGCTCGATCATCTCGAGGTCCTCGAACACATGGTTCTCGGCCTTAGCGGCTTCCAGAAGGGAGCGCGCGTAGGTCTCGAGCACCTTGTCCTGATAGCGGCTAGTCGGCATTCAGGCTACCTGCTTCCTGGATGTAGCGCTCGATGAGCTTCTTCTGCTCGGTCTCGTCCTCGAGTGCCTCGCCCACGATCTTGGTGGCGACGGCAACGGACAGGTCGGCGATGGAGCTCGCGGCACCGGCGTAAATGGACTTGCGCTCGTCCTCGACGGTCGTATGGGCCTTGGCGATGATCTCCTCGGCCTCCTTGTGAGCAGCCTCGATGATACGGGCGCGCTCGGACTCGGCGTCCTTACGGGCCTCGAGAACGATGTCGGCAGCCTGACGACGGGCGTCGGTGACGATCGAGTCGGACTCAGCGCGCTTGGCGATAGCCTCCTGCTTGGTCTTCTCGGCCTCGTCGAGGCTCTCCTCGATCTTCTTGCCGCGCTCCTCCATGGTTTTCATGATGCCCGGCAGGGCGACCTTGGCCAGCACGATCCAGATAATCAGGAAGGCGATAAGCGCCGGGATGAACTCCGCCATCTTAGGGATGAGGATGTCCGCACCGGCAGCGCCGTCCTCGGCGAACGCGGAAACCGGCATGAGCAGCGCGGCCGCGGACGCGGAGAGTGCGATCGCGCTCTTCTGGGATGAAAGATTCATACTTGACGCTCCGTGCTATTTAACGATCAGCGCGACAACGAAGCCGATCAGAGCCAGAGCCTCGCCGAAGGCGGAGCCCATAATGAAGACGGTGAACACGCGGCCCTGGACCTCAGGCTGACGGGCCATAGCACCCGTAGCACCCAGAGCAGACAGGCCGATAGCAAGACCAGCGCCGATAACACCGAGACCGTAACCGATAACTCCCACGATTCCTCCTTTGTCGTGCGTGTCTTATTTCACGCAGGATAACCTTTTTATAACTGCCGGGCTCCATGGGTACGGGCACCGGCGGTTTAACGAATTGCCTTACCTTTAAGGCGCGAACGGAAGACTACTCCTCCTCCGCGACCTCCTCTGCCTCAGAGACATACACGGCGGTAAGGACCGTGAAGACGTAAGCCTGGATAGCGCCGACCACAAGCTCGATCGCATAGATCAGGATGAGGATGGCAAGCCAGGCCAGCGAAGGCAGGGCGCCGACGGCGTGCGCCGCGGAAACCTGCTGAAGCAGCGGCTGCATGAACATGCTCGCCATGATGGCGAACGAGCCCATGACCACGTGTCCTGCGAACATGTTGCAGAACAGACGGACGGCGAGCGTGATGAGGCGCAGGAAGGTCGAGAAAAGCTCGACGACCCACACGAGCACGTTCATCGGGAAGCTCACGCCCTGCGGGGCGAGGCTCTTGATGTAGCCGATCACGCCGTGAGCCTTGCATCCGTAGTAGATGAAGTACACGAAGGCGAAAATGGCGAGTGCGGCGGTGGAGCCGATTGCGCCGGTGCCGGGCTTCATTCCCGGGATCAGGCCGATCATGTTATTGATCAGGATGAACAGGAAAAGCGAGCACAGGAACGGGAAGTGCTTCTTCCAGTTCTCACCCACGACGCCCTTGCCGATATCGTTCTCGACGTACTCGATGATGTACTCGAAACCGTTGACGAAGAAGCCCTTGGGAACCAGGGTCTGCTTCTTCTTGAACACGGCCAGGACGATCAGGAGCACGATCGTGGAGACGATCAGCCAAAACGAGTACTGCGTGATGCCGCAGCTCAGATCGCCCACGACAGGGGTGGAGCTGAACTCGCTGACCAGATGATTAATCTCATCAGGCAGCTTTTCAAAAATTTCCACGACTTACCTTTCGACCTCATGAGGATCTCGCAGCGCCTTGGCGACACGAACCGCGCAGGCAGCCATAAAGGCCACGAAGCCGATCGCCTCGCCCAGGAGGAACATGCGAAATGCCTCTCCGAACAACACAAACACAACCAAGGTAAAGACGAGCAGGGCGATTGCCGAGACCGCCAGACTCACCATACCCTTGAGCATGTCCGCATTCTGCTTATCGTCAAGAACCGGCTTGAGCGTAAAGACAAAGGGAAGGAAGGCAATTGCGCCCGCGATGGCGCCTGCAACGATAGCGAGCAGATCGGCTATCTGAAACACTGGCGTCCTCACTTTCCTTTTTAACGCCTCACAGAACAGTTCCCGCCAAACATTGGTGAATATTGTACGAGCCAATCGCTAAAGTACAACCGAAAAAGCATCGGTTAATACGCACCTGTTCGTTTTCTTAAGACCTTCTTTATGCCGCAGGTACGGTAATACGTTTTTCTCGAACCCTGCAGGGCAAAACGTCCGTTAACAGGAGTGCGCGCGGTCGCCTTTTGTTCGTCCGCGCGCACCGTTTCTTCGTATTTGCAGCCGCGGCCGTTTAGCCCAGCGACTAGAGCGTGCCGTAGATGCGGTCGCCGGCGTCGCCGAGGCCGGGAACGATGTAGGCAGCCTCGTTGAGATGGTCGTCGATGGCGCAGGTATAGATATGCACATCTGGGTCCTTCTCGGTCAGCGACTTGAGGCCCTCGGGGGCCGCGACGATGCACAGCATGCGGATGTCCTTGACACCGCGCCCGCGCAGGTAGCTGATGGCCATCTCGGCCGAACCGCCCGTGGCAAGCATGGGGTCGACAACCAGGCAGATACGCTGGTCGATATCCTTGGGCATCTTGCAGTAATACTCGTGCGGCTCGTGGGTGACCTCGTCGCGCTCCATGCCGATGTGGCCCACGCGAGCGGAGGGCACCAGGTCGAGGATGCCGTCGACCATGCCAAGGCCCGCACGCAGGATGGGCACGATGGCGAGTTTCTTGCCGGCAAGCTGTTTGAACGTGGCGGTAGTGATGGGGGTCTCGACCTCGACGTCTTCCATAGGCAGGTCGCGCATGGCCTCGTAGCCGTCAAAAAGCGCGAGTTCGCGCACGAGCTGGCGGAACTGGTTGGTGCCGGTGTTTTTGTCGCGCAGGATCGACAGCTTGTGCTGGACGAGCGGGTGATCGACAAGCGTCACACGGGACGCATCGTAGGTGACGGTCATGGATTGATTGCCCCTTTCGTTGCGGCCGCAAAACGGCCTTGCTGACAAGGCGCGCAGCAATGTTGCCGCCGCACGCCATGCATTAGTTTAGCGGTTTGTTGTATCGAGCAGCCCATCGCAGCCCTACTGTGAGGTGCTGAGCGAGCGCCTGACTGCATCACGCCAGCCCGCAAGGTTTTGCTCGCGGCGCTCGGCGGACATGTGGGGAAGGAAGGTCCTAACGATCTGGGCATTTTGCTCCAGCTCTTCCAGGTCTTCCCAATAGCCGACGGCAAGACCCGCCAAGTACGCGGCACCGATTGCCGTGGTCTCCACCGTCTCGCATTGCAGCACGGGGATATCCAGCAGGTCGGCCTGGAATTGCATGATGAACTCGTTGCGCGAGGCACCGCCATCGACAGACAGGCGCTCAATCGAAAGCCCCACGTCCTGCTCCATGGCGCGCAGCACGTCGTAGCTCTGATATGCCATGGATTCGCAGGCGGCACGTACGATGGTCGCACGGCTCGAGGCGCCGGTCAGACCGCACACGATACCGCGGGCATGCGGGTCCCACCAGGGAGCACCCAAACCCGCAAAGGCGGGAACGAAGTAGCAGCCCTCGTTGTCGCTAATCGAAGCAGCGAGTTGTGCCGACTCGCTCACGCTCGAGATGATGCCCATGTTGTTGCGAAGCCAGTTCATCGTTGAGCCGGCGGCAAAAATAGAGCCCTCGAGCGCATAGCTGACTTTGCCGTCCGCAGCGATACCGATGGTGGAGACCAGGCCATTCTTGGATTCGACGATCTCGTCGCCGGTGTTCATGAGCATAAAGCAACCCGTGCCATAGGTGTTTTTGGTCTGGCCGGGACGGAAACAGCAGTGGCCGAACAGCGACGCCTGTTGGTCACCCGCCACGCCCATGATGGGCGGCATGTTGGTCATGATGTCGCTCGCGACGCGGCCGTAGTCGCCCGAGCTCCAGCGAACCTCGGGCATCATGGAACGTGGAACGTCAAAGAGTGCCAGCAGGTCGTCGTCCCAATCGAGCGTATGGATATTAAAGAGTGCCGTGCGGCTGGCATTGGTGTAGTCGGTGGCAAAGACCTGGCCGCCGGTGAGGTTGTAGATGAGCCAGGTGTCGATGGTGCCAAACATGAGGTCGCCCGCCGCCGCGCTTTCGCGTGCGCCGTCGACGTTGTCGAGAATCCACTGCACCTTGGAGGCCGAGAAATACGGGTCGAGCGTGAGTCCCGTGCGGGAGCGCACCAGCCCTTCTGCGCCCTGCTCGACAAGCTCGTCGATCAGAGGTGCGGTACGGCGGCACTGCCATACGATAGCGTTATAGATCGGCTGACCGCTCACGCGATCCCAGACCACCGTGGTCTCGCGCTGGTTGGAGATGCCGATGGCGGCGATGCGGTCAGAATGGATACCGCTCTTAAACTGGACTTCCATCATGACGGCGATCTGGCTGGCAAGGACCGCCATGGGGTCTTGCTCTACCCAACCGGGACGCGGAAAACTGGTTTTGACGCTGCGACGTGCCTGCGCGACGATGCATCCGTACTCGTCGACGATGGTCGCAAGTACCGAGGTGGTGCCGCAGTCGAGCGCCATGATGTAGGAACCGCCAAAGTTAAACGAGGCATCTTCCATGCCCAGGCTGCCCAGATTCAACGACATCGCTTACACCTTTCTATTGCATCGGGTCGGACAGGACCCGTTCGATCTCTGATGCGGGAAGTGCGCCTTGGCGCAGGATCTGGAGCCCGCCGTGCTGGAACGACACGATGGTCGAGGCGTCGCGACACGGGGTCTCACCGGCGTCGACGGCAACATCGACCCCCTCCAGGATGCGACCCTCGACGGCGGCAAAGCTTGCCGGCGAGGGCGCGCCGTGCGTATTGGCGCTCGTACAGGCAAGGGGGCTGCCGCAGGCGCGAATGAGCGCTTGGACCACGGGAGAGGCCGAAGCGCGCAGGGCCACGGTGTCGTCGGCAGCGCGCATAAAGGTCGGCACGCAGGGGGCTGCCTTGACCACGATGGTCAGGGCGCCCGGCCAGCATCGTCGGGCAAGCACACGAGCCTCTTCGGGGATATCCACGCCATAGCGGTCGAGTGCTTCGACGCCATCGACCAGCCAAGCAACGGTTTGCGTGAGTTCACGTTGCTTGAGAGTGAAGATGCGTCGATAGCCGGTGCCGAGCGCAGGGACCGCGGCACCGTTGACGACAGCCTGCGGATCGCTCGGCCACGATGGGAATTCGCTTGTATCTTGGGGCACGGCGTCCGAGAAGGCGTTGACTGCCACGGCGACACCGTAGACGGTCTCGGTCGGGATCAAGGCCAGGCCGCCGCGGCCGAGCACCTCGGCCGTGCGCTCGACGGCAAGCCGATGCGGCTCGCGCGCTCCCTCGTATACCCGATAGACCGTCTGCATGTGTATGCCAGCCCCTTACGCTCTGGTGCAAGTTTGTTTACTGTGGGGCATTCTCGCACGAAACGTTCAACCTATTTGCCCAGAGCGCATGTTGGTTTGGTGAGCGGCTCTAGTAGTCGGTGAAAGTGAGGGGGTTATTGGACTGCGACGAACTTCTTTGGCCTGCCGGCGTGGCGTTCTTGGGCGGCGTAGCGCTCGATGCTGTCTATCGTTATCATCCGACGGCCGTCGACGAGTTCAACATCGAGCTTTCCGGCTTTGACCAGCGCGGTAATCCGCGGAGCGGAGACTTTGAGGTCCAGCGCTGCGTCTTTAAATGTTCGGCACGCCGCTTCCCGAGCGTCCTCGTGGTCGATTTCGACCGAAAGGGCCACGACCTCGGCCGAGCGTTCGTACCCCGCCGGAGTCAAACCGTTGTTGAGGTCATCGGCCAAAAACGCCATCAGCGCCTCGGTGGCATGGGCAATAGCTTCTTCGCGCGTATCGCCATCGGCAAAGGCGCCGGGAATCTGCGGGAAGCTAGCGCAGTAACCGTCATCTTCCTTTATGAGAACGCAGTCATAGGTAAATCGCTGCCTCATTTTGCCTCCAACTACCATCCAGCTTGGCGACGAATACTTGCCCACGTGCCCTTCTTTGGTCGATCACCACCAGAGCCGTTCACGGTGACAACGCGGTCACCAGAAACATACTTAGCATGGCTACCGACTTGCGCGACCTTCACGAATCCATCGTGCTTGAGTAGGGCAATGATTTCCCGAAAGGTAGGAGGTTGCATTGGCCGACCTCTTTCAGCCATCCTAATTATAAACTACTTTATAATTTTTGCTAACCAGTTAATAAATATTACTGGCGCTGCTTGGGCTCGGTGACGATGGCCCGAACGATGCGGGGGCGATCGGTGAGGTCGTGGACGATACGCACGTCCGAAAGGCCCGCTTGGCGACAGAGCTCGGCCGCGGCGTCGAGGGCGCCCTCGTAGAGCTCGCAAGCAAACAGGCCGCCGGCGCGCAGCATATAGGGTGCCGCATTGAGCAGACGGCGGAAGATGTCCAGGCCGTCGGCACCGCCCTCGAGAGCCAAATCGGGCTCAAAGTCCTTGACCTCGTGCGGCAGCGAGCGCATGACGTCGGTCGGGATGTAGGGTGGGTTGGAGACGAGCACGTCGAAGGTGCCCCACTCGTCGTGGGGAATGGAGCTCACCAGGTTGGTGAGGCTGAAGGCAACCTCATCTGCCGTGAGGCCGAGCGCGTCGCGGTTTTTGGTGGCCAGATCGATAGCGCGCGGCTCGATATCGGTGGCGGTGCAGGTGACATGGCCGCGGCGCTCCCAGGCAAGGGAGAGCGAAATGCAGCCTGTGCCGCAACCGACCTCGAGAACGCGAGCGATACGGGGCTCGACCGGAGCGGGCGCGGCGGCATACTGAGCTGAAGCCATCTCCTGGTCGGCACCCTCGATGGCGATGCCGTATTCGTCGAGCTCGGGCTCGGCGGCTTCCGCAGTCTCGGCTTCCGCCGCCTGCGCAGCGGCTTGTTCGGCCTCGCGGTCGGCCAGTTCCTCGGCATAGGCGCGGCTGCCCAGCACATCGCCGCCTAGCGCCGCCTCGTCGGCAGCTGTGAGGTTGGCGGCACGGCGCTCGGCCGTCGCTCGCTCGTCGGCCAATGCGGCTTCGGCTTTGCGCGCTTCCTCGACCTCATCGTTCCAAGGCAGCTCAACGCGCTGACGGGCGACAGCCTCGGGGCTCAGCACCTCGGCATCCAGATAATTAAGGACTTCCTCGACGAGCATCTCGGTCTCGGGACGCGGAATGAGCACACCGGGGGCGCACGCGACATCGATCATGCGAAACTGCGTGCTGCCCGTGATGTATTGCAGCGGCTCGCCCTTAGCGCGACGAACGACGGCCGCATGCATGGTCTCGAGCTGGGCCGCGTTAAGCGTCTCGTCCATACGCATATATAGGTCAATGCGCGCCAGGCCCGTGGCGGCGCACAGCAGCCACTCGGCAGAAAGACGGGGGTGCTCCTCGCCGCGCTCGGCCAGGTACTCCTTGGTCCACTCGAGACAACGCTTGATGGTCCAGATCTCGTTTGCCATGGGGCCCTCCCCTCTTAAGCGCCGGGCGGCGCGCGAATGTCGGAGCAGATTGTAAGCGAGGCCAGCGCTTGGCAAGGGACGATTGAAGGCGATTATCGAGAATCAGCCCAGATTTTTGCTTGGAGCCCACCCGAAGTGTTCATTCGTCGACGTCTAAATCTGCATCCGTCAAGCTTTTGGCAAGGTTGCCCAAAACTGACCAATATCTAACCAAATACTTGCCAAATCACTTGACGCGCGACGCATCAAAAAATGCACTGCGACTTCTTGGACGATTTTTTGAGCAATATTTTCGGCAGAAGATGCACGCCGTTAATTGCTTTAAGCAGGTAGCTGGCTTAATGGCCATCAAAGCCGATTAAATAACATCTCAAAGCAATGTGCACAACCTAGTCATTTAAGAACGTCCCCAATGACTACCTTGGAAACGCCGCAGGTTGAGCATACCGCATCCGGAGCAAGGCAACGCCGCAGGTAGAGGACGGACAGCGAGCGACGTCCAGGGCGAACAAGTTGGCATGAAAAAGGCAAGGCATAGACCTTCTGGTCATGCCTTGCCTTTTGAATGACAAATTG
>URUW01000028.1 GCA_900551205.1 uncultured Collinsella sp.
CCATCCGATTCTGTATTAAAAAACCCGCCAGGCTGTTGTAAAAATGGACATCAGCGCTACTATAGTTCCACTTGCACTTTGTCCCAGTGCAGTGTTTCCAGCCATTTTTATACTGGGGGTAATGATATGAAGGACATCACCATCAGCCGCAGGAGCCTTCTGGTCTCCGCCGGTCTGCTCGCGCTCGCCCCGCTCGCCGGATGCGGCGGCAACTCTGGTTCCGGCTCTGCTGCCGCCGGTTCCGACTACACCATCGGCGTTCTGCAACTCACCGAGCACTCCGCACTCGATGCCGCCAACGACGGCTTTGTCAAGGCCATCAAGGAGAGCGGCCTTAAGGTCAAGATCGACCAGAAGAACGCCCAGAACGACCAGTCCACGTGTAAGTCCATTGCCGACAAGTTTGTGGGCGACAACGTCAACCTGATTTATGCCATCGCTACGCCCGCCGCGCAGGCTGCCGCCGGCGCCACGGCCGATATCCCCATCGTGGGCTGTGCCATCACCGACTACGCCGCCTCCGGCCTGGTCCAGGACAACGACAAGCCCGGCACCAACGTCACGGGTGCTTCCGACCTCACCCCGGTCGCCGAGCAGCTCGAGATGATGCAGAAGGTCCTGCCCAACGTTAAAAAGGTCGGCCTGCTCTACTGCACCGCCGAGTCCAACTCCGACGTCCAGATCAAGGCCGCCAAGAAGGAGCTCGACAAGCTGGGCCTCGAGTACACTGACTTCACCGTCTCGAGCTCCAACGAGATTCAGTCCGTCGTCGAGTCTGCCGTGGGCAAGGTCGACGCGCTGTACTCCCCCACCGACAACACCATCGCCGCGGGTGCCTCGCAGGTCGGCCAGATCTGCAAGGAGAACAAGCTCCCCTTCGTGACTGGCGAGGAGGGTATGTGCATGGCCGGCGGCCTGTTCACCCTCTCGATCAACTATGAGGACCTGGGCTACGCCGCGGGCGAGATGGCCGTTAAGATCCTGAAGGGCGAGGCCAAGCCCGAAGACATGCCGATCAAGCACCTCTCGAGCAAGGACCTGGTCGTCGTCAAGAACGACGAAATGGCCGAGGCGCTGGGCATCGACCTTTCCGCTCTGAACGAGTAGCGGCATGCGCGGCGATGTGCCTAGGGCCCATACTCGCGCCGTTGCCGTGTTATTCAATATCTGAGCCACAGGGGCGAACGCCAAAGACCGGCGTTCGCCCTGCTTGTTACGGATGAGACAAAACATCCGGCCGCAGCTCTTTCATGCATTGTTACCGCTATCATGGTGACTCACGTGTCCACCCTATCCTAGGAGGTATGAAGCATGCTCATTGCATTGCAGGGCGCCATTTCGCAGGGCGTCCTCTGGGGCATTATGGTGCTTGGCGTGTTTATCACGTTCCGCCTGCTCGACATCCCCGATATGACCTGCGACGGCAGCTTTGCCCTCGGCGGCTGTGTCTGCGCCGTACTCATCGTCAACAATAACGTCGACCCGCTGCTCGCCGTGCTTGCCGGCATGTGCGCCGGTGCCATCGCCGGTGCCGTCACGGGCATCCTGACCACCGTCTTTGAGATCCCCGCAATCCTTGCCGGAATCCTGACGCAGATCAGCCTGTGGTCCATCAACCTGCGCATCATGGGCAAGTCCAACACGCCCATCCTCGCCAAGGGCACCATCTTCTCGTCCGTCAGCAACATGACCGGCCTGCCGCAGTCCACCGTTGCCATTATCTTGGGCATTGTGCTGGCCGTGGCCATCGTCGCCATCCTGTACTGGTTCTTTGGCACCGAGATCGGCTCGGCGCTGCGTGCCACCGGCAACAACGAGTACATGATCCGCGCCCTGGGCGTTAACACCAACACCACCAAAATGATCGCCCTCGTGCTCTCCAACGCCCTCATTGGCCTTTCGGGTGCGCTCATCTGCCAGAGCCAGAAGTATGCCGACATTGGCATGGGCACCGGCGCCATCGTTATCGGTCTTGCCGCCATCGTCATCGGCGAGGTGCTCGGTCGCCTGCTGCCCGGCGGCCTCACGCAGTTTAGCGTCCGTCTTGCCTCCGCCGTCTTTGGCTCCGTGGTGTACTTCCTTATCCGCGCCATCGTGCTGCAGCTGGGCATGGACGCCAACGACATGAAGCTGCTCTCCGCCGTGATCGTCGCCGTGGCCCTGTGCGTGCCCGTGGTTTGGGAGCGCTATAAGCTCCGCAGCTCCTACACGAAGGGAGATGAGGCAGATGCTTAAGCTCTCGCACGTCAAGAAGACCTTTAACAAGGGCACCGTCACCGAGAAGCGCGCGCTCACCGGCGTCGACCTCACCCTCAACGATGGCGACTTTGTAACCGTGATTGGCGGCAACGGCGCCGGCAAGTCCACGCTGCTCAATATGATCGCCGGCGTGTATCCGCTTGATTCGGGTGTTATTGAGCTCGACGGCACCGACATCTCTCGTCTGAGCGAGTCGCAGCGCGCCAAGTACCTGGGCCGTGTGTTCCAGGACCCCATGCGCGGCACCGCAGCCGACATGCAAATTGCCGAAAACCTGGCCCTCGCCAAGCGCCGCGGCCAGCGTCGCGGTCTTTCGTGGGGCGTCACCAAGGCCGAGAAGGACGAGTACGTTGAGCTGCTCAAGCGCCTGGACCTCGGTCTGGACACGCGCCTCAACGCCAAGGTCGGCCTGCTCTCGGGCGGCCAGCGCCAGGCACTCACCCTGCTGATGGCCACGCTCACCAAGCCGCGCCTGCTGCTGCTCGACGAGCACACCGCGGCACTCGACCCCAAGACCGCCTCTAAGGTGCTCAATCTGACCGAGGAGATTGTCGACGAGAACCACCTGACCACGCTCATGGTCACGCACAACATGAATGACGCCATCCGTCTGGGCAATCGCCTGATCATGATGCACGAGGGCCACGTTATCTACGACGTGGCGGGCGACGAGAAGAAGTCGCTCACCGTCGCCGACCTGCTGCAGAAGTTCGAGGAGGTCTCGGGCGGCGAGCTCGCCAACGACCGCATGCTGCTGAGCTAAAACCTGCCAATAAGGGACAGGTTTATTTTGGCAGGTTTTATCTGCGCAAACGTCAAAACCGCCGCAAAGGAACAGATACCTTTGCGACGGTTTTCGCATATCATGTCGATAATCCAGCGTCAGCAGGAACCACTGGTTAAGAACTAAGGAAACTGCCATGAGAAGACTCTTTCCCCGTCTTGCTTGACCGCCGCACTCCTTGCCGGCGTGCTCGCCGGCGGCCCAGCTTACGCCACCGCGGCCACCCCATCTCAAGTTATCGGCCCGTCCGATGTGATCGGACGGGCTTTTTGGTGGGTATCATGGTTGGACGATCATTAGGAGGTTTCCCTACATGGAATTGTTTGAGCCAATTCTTCATTTCTTTGCACAACGATGGGTCCACAACATCATCTGGGCAGGTATCTTGGCTATCGGCACCGCCGTTGCCGCCAAGGTCGCGTCCAAGACCCTGCGCCACCTGCTTAACCGCGACGATAACCCACTCCCTTCATCCAGCATCTTCATCAACATCGCGCGCGCCGTCATATGGACGATCGGCGGCAGTTTTATCCTCGACAACTGCTTTGGCGTTAACGCAAACGCCCTCGTCGCCGCTCTTGGCGTCGGCGGCATCGCCATCTCGCTCGGCTTTCAGGACACGCTTTCAAACCTCATCGGCGGCATGCAGGTGACGTTTATGGGCATTATCAAACCCGGCGACAATATCGAGGTCGGCGGCGTGTCGGGCGTGGTCCAAGATATCACCTGGCGCCATACGACCATCGAAGATGCCTGCGGGCAGACCATCATCATCCCCAACTCCAACATCTCCAAGAACACACTCGTGCATTTGATGCCCTTTGGGCGCGTGGCCGTCCCCGTCGCGGTCAAGGACACGTCCAAGTGGGCTTCACTGGACGCGCTGGCAGATGAGCTCACCAACGCCACCAAGGCCGCTGTGCTTCCCATCTCGGGCTTTGACAAGGAGCCGTACGTGCTCTTTAGCGAGATCGGCGACTTTGGCGTCAAGGGCAAAATCATCTTCATCGTCAGTGACGACAGCACCACTTTCACGGCAGCCGACGCCTGTATCCGCGCCATCGCCCCCATCATCGCCTAAAACCACCGCAAAGGGGACAGGCACCTTTCTGGTGGTTTCGCATCGTGGTACCATGGTTCATATCGTTGTTTAAACGACTAAGGGAGTAGACACCATGGAAGAGGCCTATCGTCAAGCACGCAAGCGCGGCGAGCAGGGACGCCGTCGCGCCATCAGCCAAAGCGAGCACCCGTACCTTACGGACCTCGATAGCCTCGTTGCCCAGCTCCCCTTAGGTCAGCGAGAGAGCGTCGGCCTAAGGGACATTCCGCTCGAAATGGTCGTCGGCACGGTTACCAAGGGCCGTCAGTCAGCCTTTTCGTGCAACTTTATGCCCCTGTTGCCATTTAGCACCGAGTTCGCCCGCAAGTGGTCCAACCTCTATGACATCCAGGTGACCGAGGGCTATCGCGACCCCATCATCGTCACCGAGTTCATGCATCGGTTCTACGTCCAGGAGGGCAACAAGCGCGTCAGCGTCCTCAAATTCCTGGACGCCCCGACGGTTTCGGCCAAGGTCACCCGCCTCTACCCCGGCACATGGGATTCCGTCGAAAGTCGCCTGTACGGCGAGTTCTGCGCGTTTTGGCGCGTCTGCCCCCTATACGAGATTGAGTTCTCGCGCGAGGGAAGCTATGAGACGCTCGCCAAGATGCTCGGCCAGGACCTTGTCGAAAAGTGGCCACAGAAAAAGGTCGACTACCTGCGCCACACCTTCCTACTCTTTAAACGCGCCTACCTGCGCGCCGGCGGCGACCATCTGGACATTACGCCCGCCGACGCCATGCTCGTCTACCTCAATGTTTACAACCAGGACCGCCTGCTAGATACGCCGACGGATATCGTCGTAAACCGCCTGTGCAAGATTTGGCGCGAGCTGGTCATTGCCGGCAAAAATGACGAGGACAAGGTCAGTCTTGTCGAAGCGCCGAGCGTCGATGAGGAAGAGGCGCCCGCCAAGTCCACCTCCGGCGTGCTCAACTTCTTTATGGGCAAGACTGTCTACTCGGCGGCCAACCCCCTGCGCATCGCCTTTATCCATGAATTCCCCTGTGCTACGTCGAGCTGGGACAGCCTGCACGACCAAGGGCGTCAGTATCTCGACGAGCACTTTGGCGGCATCGTGCGCACCGAGGCATTCGAGGACTGCCACGATCCAGACGTGTTCTACGCCGCCGTGGAAACGGCTGTCAAACACGGAGACAACGTCATCTTCTCGACCTCGCACCGCCTGATGGAATATACGCTCAGGGCTGCCGTTGAGTATCCCCAGGTTCGGTTCCTCAACTGCTCTATCGGCCTTCCCCACCAAAGCGTGCGCTCGTATTTTGGAAAGATGTACGAGGCCAAGTTCCTCCTGGGCGCCCTTGCGGCCAGCATGGCAGACAACCATCGCATTGGCTACCACGCGTCCGTCTTTGCGTCGGGCGCGCTTAGCGAGATCAACGCCTTTGCAATTGGCGCCTCGCTGCTCGACCCCCGCGCGCAAATTATCCTGACCTGGGGCGATGTGCCCGCCGGCGGTCTTGCCGAGGCCATGTGCCGCGAAGGCGTGAGTGTTATGACCGGCGCTGACATGTCCAAGTCGCTGGAGGACCCCACGGCCTACGGACTTCACCGCCTGGTCGATGGCAAAGTCGTCGGCACCGCCATGCCGGTATGGAACTGGGGCCGTTACTACGAGCTTATCGTGCGAAGCCTGCTGCATGGCACCTGGGATGAGACCAGTGACGACAGCCAGGTTCGCGCCGTCAACTACTGGTATGGTATGAGCTCGGGCGTCATCGACATTCGCTACGCTCCGGGCCTGCCCTATCAGACGCGCAAGCTTGTTCAGCTGCTCCGCAATGGCATCGTCGAGGGCTCCATCAATCCATTTGGCGGCGAGCTCCATAGCCAAGACGGCGTGGTGCAGATCGAGGGCTTTCCCCCACTGCCGAGCACGCAAATCGTCGAGATGGACTGGCTGGCCGACAACGTGGTGGGCGCCATTCCGCAACTCGATGATGAGCCGAAGGTCCGCGCCCTATGAAAATCCTTGCCATAGCCGATACCGAAGAACGATGCCTATGGGAGTGCTTTCGCAAGGAACGCTTTGAGGGTGTCGACCTGATTTTGTCCGCTGGCGACCTGGACCCGGACTATCTTGAGTTTTTGGTTACGGTCATCAACAAGCCGCTCATCTACGTGCGCGGCAACCACGATGACCGCTACGCACGTCATGCACCGGGCGGCTGTATCTGTGTCGAAGACACCGTGTACGTGTATCGCGGCGTCCGCATTGCGGGGCTTGGCGGCTCCATGCGCTATCGAGACGGTGCCAACATGTACACCGAGCGCGAGATGACCAAGCGTATGCGCAAGCTGTCCCGCAAAGTGAGGATGGTCGGCGGCTGCGACATTCTGCTTACCCACGCGCCCGCCGCCGGCGTGGGCGATCTGGATGATCTGCCACATCGAGGATTCGAATGCTTCAACACAGCGCTCGAATCCTGGAACCCCGACTACATGGTGCACGGGCATGTGCACCAATGCTATGGTCGCGACTTTCAGCGCGAGCGTCGGCATGCATGCGGGACAACGATCATCAACGCCTGCGGCTATATGCAGTTTGAGCTAGATGAAGCGCGCTACCCCATCCGTGGCTGGCAGGCAGCCTGGCTCAACTCGCAAACCATGCGCCGCGAGCTCAAACGCCACGAAGCAATCGAGTCTTCAACCGCCAGAACCCCCTGGTAACTGCCAACAACCACCACGAAGGGGATAGGCACCTTTATGGTGGTTTTGCTGACTCGTCCGACCTGTCCATCACGGTGCTTGTGTAATTAACGAGAACACTCATTGTTTTGTAAGGACGGCGCTCACGTGCCGTCTTTTTTTGTCAACTTATGCAGTCTCGACCGTGTTGTATGTAGAGGGACCTCGCGAGACGCCTTCCCTATATCCACCACGACCAATTGGAGGTGACACTATGCCTGCACGCCGTAACCGCAATAGCACGCTCCGATGCGATGCCGATCAGATCGAGCGGGAAGCAAAGCGCTTGGTCGACACGTATTCCGACCTCATCCTTCGATTGTGCTATTCGGCCCTTGGATCCGCTGACGACGCTCAAGACATCTGCCAGGACACGCTGATCAAGATTCTCCAACGCACTCAACCGTTCGACTCGCTCGAACACGAACGTGCTTGGGTGATCCGAGTCGCACTGAACGCATGTCGCGATATCGGCCGTACGCACGCGAATCACCCGGTTGTCGACCTCGATTCGCTCCCCGATTTCTGCGCACCCGTAACACATACCGAGCAAGAATTCGCGCAACGCGACTGCGCCATTCTTTCCGCTGTCACGGCCCTGCCTCAAGCACAGCGCATCGCCATCTTTTTGCACTACTACGCAGGCATGAGCATCACGGAAATCGCAGACGCCGTTCACGCGACGCCAGCTGCAACCGCCCAGCACCTTAGCCGCGGACGTGCGTCACTTCGGCTTTCCTTGAAAGGAGACCACAATGACTACGAATTCGAATGACTATCGCCACGCCCTGGAGCACATTTCGTTTACCGATAATGCGAAGCAGCACATGGCAAACTCGATTGCTCAGTCCGTCGCCTCGAGCGATGCGGCGACCGCTCAAAGCAACTTTAATGGCACGCGACGCAAGCCGCGCATCGCCCGCCATCCCGTAAGAACAGTCGCTCGCATTGCCGCTGTAACGGCAGTCCTCGCTATCGTCATTGGAGGCGCTGGCACGGCTATGGCAACAGGCGTCCTGCCGCTTCCTTCTGACATGCTTTCCGACATCTTTGACGGACCTGCTTCTCAAACCGAGATCATCGACCGTATTGGCCGGCCCGTCGGTGCTAGCTGCTCCAACAACGGAGTCACCGTGACCGCCGACGCCATCATGGGCGACAAGGATATGGTTACCATCGCCTATACGCTTACGTTCGACGATCCCGCTGCCCTGAAAAAGCTTTCCGAGCCGGGCGAGAACGGAACTATCGCCGGAAGTGTCGATGGAAACGTATACGTTGATGGCGAGCATGGCGGCCAAGGCCAATCATGGCTCATTGACAAGAACCCCAATGACTCCAGCATTCAATACTTTGCACAGTTCAGCGTTGAATCACCCGGCCTTATGGGCAGGACCGTCCGCACGCATATCAACTCTCTCGTTGTGCCACGTGCTGGCAAAGAGCTTCCCGAGTATAAGAAAATACTTACGGGCCCATGGGATCTTAAGTTCCAGCTGAATTACGAAGATACATCCGTTACGATTCCCGCGCCCAAATCGGTCAACTTTAACGGCACCAAGGCGACGATTCAAGAGGCCACCGTATCCTGCGTTGGCGTTTCAGTCCGCTACAACATAGATCGTTCCATCGAACACGACAACAACAGCGGCAAGATGTCTCAAAACATGGAGGAGTCTATGGATGCCGTTGGCAACATACCCCTCATCGTGACGTTCAAAGACGGTCATGTTGAGGACGCAACCAGCCACAGCGGCTATTTCGCAAATAAACTGGATAACGGCACCACTGATGTCCACAAGACCTGGCCGTTCTCGCAAGTTTGTGACACAGACAAGATTGCAAGCGTACAAATTGGCGATACGGTCATTCCCATGAATTCGTAACGCTACGCGGCTCGTATATGCACCCGGTTCCGCACTTCGCGTCTAAAGATGCGCTGTCATCGAGCAGCGTGAGCGCAAGGCCGCCCGTATGGTCGGCTGGGAACACCTCGTTGCGCTAAAAACCACCACGAAGGGGACCGGCACCTTTGTGGTGGTTTTGCTGACTCGTCCGACCTGTCCCAACGGTTTGTCTCAATCTGTAACAGGTAGGGCCCAAATAATCGGTTAGCTGTTACAGATCGAGACAGACCACGGATGCTCGGCCGAAAATCTCAATCTGTAACAGGTAGGAACGATTTTGCCCCTTAGATGTTACAGATTGAGATATTTGACAGCTTGAATCGGCATCGCCTACAGCGCGGCGACGACCTTGTCGCCCATCGTCGTGGTGCCGAGGATCTTATCTGCCGGGGTGTTGACATCGGCGATGTCACGGGTGCGCCAGCCCTCGTCGAGCACGCGCGCCACGGCGCTCTCGATCCACGCGGCTTGCTCGCCCATGTCGAGCGCGTAGGTCAGCAGCATCGCCACCGACAAGATTTGAGCCAGCGGATTGGCCACGCCGAGCCCCGCGATGTCAGGAGCGCTGCCAGCGCTCGGCCCAAACAGCGATACGCCATCATCCAGCGAGGCAGAGGCAAGCATACCGAGCGATCCGGTAATCTGAGCCGCCTCATCGGACAGGATGTCGCCGAGCATGTTCTCCGTCACCACGACGTCAAAGTCTGCCGGTCGACTGATGAGCTGCATGGCGGCGTTGTCGACGAGCAGGTCCTCAAGCTCCACGTCGGAGTACTCCTCGTCTTGCACGCGATGCACGATCTCGCGCCACATGCGGCTCGTCTCCAGCACGTTGCGCTTATCAACGCTCGTCACCTTGCCGCGACGTTTGCGCGCCGCCTCAAATGCCTGGCGCGCAATGCGCTCAATCTCGTACTCGCGATACTCCATCACGTCGACCGCACGCTGACCGGCCGCACCCGCAGCGCCCGCGCAGGTCACGGATGCGGGCGCCAAAGTCCCACGGCATGTTGTAGCCCATCGTATCGGGGATGTTCACGACCGTGGCACCGGCCTTTACGGCCGCCTCGATAATGCGCACCAGAAACTCCTGATCGGAGCGGCCGGCATCCTCGGCATAAAACTCAACATCGTCAACGAACTTGCGAGCATGTTTGACGGCATGGATCGCTCACTCAATTGCCCTTTCCTCAGTCATATGGAGCTTGTCGCGCAGGTGACTGGTGCTCACACCCAGCCCTGTATGGATACGGGGCCTCTGGGCCGTTTTGAGCGCCTCTGCAGCCACTTCGATATCCCTGTCGACAGCGCGCGTCAGGCCGCATACCGTGCATCGGTCGCCCGCAATCTTGCCAATCTCCTGTACGGAGCGAAAGTCACCAGGACTCGAGATGGGAAAGCCCGCCTCGATAACGTCCACGTTCATGCGCACCAGCTGGCGGGCGATGAAGAGCTTTTCCTCGGTATTCATGCTGGCGCCCGGCGACTGCTCACCGTCGCACAGGGTGGCGTCAAAGATTGTGATTTTGCGGCTTATATGTTCCTCCTGATTGACCGTTTTATGACAGATGGCTTTCAGGAGAGAGAGAAGGCCTAGAGATAGAAAAATACCCGTGTCGCTCATCACGCCTGAAAGCGGCAGACGATAGCGCACCCGGGTACAACAAATCGTTATAGCGAGATTACAACCCTAGCGCGCTATCCAATCTAGTAGCGCTAGGCCTAGGAGCTGTTGCGTGTTCTTAAACATGTTGGGCTCCCTTCGGCCTCGGGTAGTACTACATCGCGCTAAAGTACAACACAAGTAAAACCACCACAAGGGTGCCTGTCCCCTTCGTGGTGGTTTCGTTGACTCAAAAGCAAGAGACCCGGTCCTGCACGAGGCAGAACCGGGGTTCTTTAGCAATGCTTGCTTTGCTCAGGCAGTAACTAAAAGTTACTCAGCCAGGAAGTCACGCTGGACAGCGGGATCGACCTTGACGCCAGGGCCCATGGTGGAAGACACGGAGATGGACTTGACGTACTTGCCCTTAGCAGAAGAGGGCTTGACGCGCAGGATCTCGGTGTACAGGGCGGCGTAGTTCTCGACGAGCTGCTGCTCAGAGAAGGACTTCTTGCCCAGGGGCACGTGGCAGATGCCGTAACGGTCGGCACGATACTCAACGCGGCCGGCCTTGAGCTCGGAGACCATCTTGGCGACGTCCATGGTCACGGTGCCGAGCTTGGGGTTCGGCATGAGGCCACGGGGACCAAGGATCTTACCGATGCGGCCAACCTTGGCCATCATGTTCGGCGTAGCGATAGCAGCGTCGAAGTTGATCTCGCCCTTCTGGATCTGGGCGACGAGCTCGTCGGAACCGATGATGTCGGCGCCGGCAGCCTCGGCCTCGCGGGCCTTCTCGCCCTCGGCGAAGACGGCAACACGAACGGTCTTGCCGGTGCCGTGGGGCAGGGAGATGGAACCACGGATGTTCTGGTCAGCCTTACGAGTATCGATGCCCAGACGGAAGTGGGCCTCGACGGTCTCGTCGAACTTGGCGGTGTCGAGCTCCTTGATGAGCTTGGCAGCCTGAAGGGGGGTGTAGAGCGTGGCGCGGTCGATCTTCTCGGCAGCGGCGTTATAGCTCTTACCATGCTTAGCCATGTGCATTACCTCCTGTGGTTAAACGGGCGTGAGCCCTCCCACATCGTATCGTGTGCCCTATTGCACACATATAACGGGCGCCCCGGTCGGAGCACCCGCCATTACCTAAAGAAATCGCTACTCAGCGATGGTGACGCCCATGGAGCGGGCGGTACCGGCGATGATCTTCTTGGCGGCGTCAATGTCGTTGGCATTGAGGTCCGGCATCTTGATCTCGGCGATCTTGGTGAGCTGCTCCTGGGAGAGCTGACCGACCTTGTCGGCCTGGGGCTTAGCGGAACCAGACTTGAGGTTCAGCTCCTTCTTGATGAGGTGAGCCGCCGGCGGGGTCTTGGTGATGAAGGAGAAGGACTTATCCTCGTAGACAGAGATCTCAACGGGGATGATGTCGCCCTTCTTGTCCTGCGTCTCGGCGTTAAAGGCCTGGCAGAACTGCATGATGTTCACGCCAGCAGCGCCCAGGGCGGGACCGACGGGAGGAGCGGGGTTAGCTGCACCAGCAGGAATCTGGAGCTTAATGACGTTGGCAACCTTCTTCTCAGCCATGGTCATTCCTTTCGAATCACGAGTGTGAAGTACTTGCTATATCGTAAGCACGCACGTGTTAGAAGCACTCCTGAGATGAGCAGTCACAGAAGAAGCACGCTCGCGCGAACGGACGAAAACTTAAGCGATGACAGCGACCTGGTTAAAGTCGAGCTCGACCGGCGTCTCGCGGCCAAAGATCATCAGCGTGACCTTGAGCTTGCCAGCCTCGGTGTTAACCTCGGAGACCTTGCCATCAAAATCGGTAAGCGGGCCATCGGTGACGCGGACGGACGTGCCGACCTCAATATCAACCGAGGTGCGCTTGGGCGAATCGCCCTTACCGGGACGACGAGTCATCTTGTTGTACTCGTCGCGGGAAAGCGGAGCGGGCTTGCCGTTGCCGCCCAGGAAACCGGTGACGCCAGGCGTGTTACGAACGCACGTCCAAGCATCGTCATCCATCTCCATGCGGACCAGGACATAACCCGGGAAAATCTTGGAATCCTTGGTCTCACGCTTGCCACCCTCTTTAATCTCGGTGACGCGCTCCATAGGAATCTCGATATCAAAGATACGGTCCTGCATGCCCATAGTCTCGATGCGATGCTCGAGATCGGACTTAACGCGGTTCTCGTATCCAGAGTAAGTGTGAACGACGTACCAACGCTTAGACATGGTTTAGCCCCTCAATCCAGAGAACAGAGCAAGAGCCTCGCCAAAGCCAGCATCGAGCAGAGCGATGACGACGCCGACGACGATCAGAGAAGCGCAAACGACGACCGAGTAGTTCACGAGCTCCTTCTTATCGGGCCACGTGACACGCTTCATCTCGGACTTGACCGAAGCGAAATACTTCTTGGTGCGGGCAAAGAAACCAGGCTTCTCGTTCTTCTTGGACTTCGCAGCCTTCTCGTTCTTCTTGGCAACGGCCTTCTTGGCCTCAACCTTGGAGTTGGCGGCAGCGTTATTGGCAGGTGCCGGCTGCTGAGCCTTCTTCTTGTTCTTCTTGTTGGCCATTTGGGTTACCTCCGCGCAATGCGCTTATACATGAGTAAACCGTAAGCCCCCAATTGGGAGCTTACGGAATAATGACTGGCACGCCAGGAAGGACTCGAACCCTCAACACTCGGTTTTGG
>URUW01000029.1 GCA_900551205.1 uncultured Collinsella sp.
AGCGTTTCCAGGCAATCTTTTTCACATCAATCCCCAACGCATTGCCCTGCTGAATATGGTTGTCGAGCATGGCTGCCAGCAGGTTATTGGCGGCACCAATAGCATGGAAGTCGCCGGTAAAGTGCAGGTTGATGTCCTCCATGGGGATGACCTGCGCCCAGCCGCCACCGGCGGCACCGCCCTTCACGCCAAACACGGGACCGAGCGAAGGCTCGCGCAGGGCCACGGCGCTCTTAATGCCGCGACGGCGCAGGCCATCGGCCAGACCGATGGTCGTGGTGGTCTTACCCTCGCCCGCAGGCGTGGGGTTGATAGCGGTCACGAGGACGAGCTTGGCCTGGTGATCAGTCGGCTCGTTGAGCAGTGAATAGTCGACCTTAGCCTTGTCGAAGCCGTACGGAATAAGGTGCTTAACGTCGACGCCGGCGTTCTTGGCCACCTCGGTAATAGGCAGCGGCGTGACAGAACGTGCGATTTCGATGTCAGTAGGCATGGGCGGTCCTTTCGTTACCGAATGAGAAAAAGACCAATTCAGCATAGCACGGGCGCGCAATAGTAAAACGCCCATAACCGATGAACGGCGATATGTTTACCCGATGCCCAGCGATAGCTCAACAGCCCGCCAAAACAAAGCGCCCTAAACGGTAGGTTCAATCCCCAGGTGCTCAAAGGTGCGAAGGGTTGCCTGACGGCCCTGCGGCGTACGAATCATCAACCCGCACTGCAGCAAATAGGGCTCATAGACATCCTCGAGCGTGCCCGGGTCCTCGCCCACCGCGCTGGCAAGGGTCGTAAGTCCCACGGCGCGACCGGAGAACGTCTTAGCGAGCGTCTCCAAAATGCGAATATCCATCCAGTCCAGACCGAGCTCATCGATCTCGAAGAACTCGAGCGCCTGGCGGCAGATATCGAGCTCTATAGGGCCGTTGCCACGCACCTGTGCGTAATCGCGCACGCGCTTGAGCAGGCGGTTGGCAAGACGTGGCGTGCCGCGCGAACGCGAGCCGATCTCGAGCGCGCTCGGATGGTCAATCGTCACGCCCAAGATAGTCGCCGAGCGCGTCACAATCTGCGCGAGCTCCTCGACCGTGTAGTAATCCAGGCGATACGAAATGCCAAAGCGGTCGCGCAACGGACCGGTCAACATACCTGAGCGGGTCGTTGCCGCTACCAGCGTAAACTTGGGGATATCCAGGCGAATCGAGCGCGCCGCCGGACCCTTGCCAATCACGATATCGAGGGCAAAGTCCTCCATCGCGGGATACAGGACCTCCTCGACCGAACGGTTGAGGCGGTGGATCTCGTCGATAAACAGCACATCACCCGGCTGCAAGTTGGTAAGGATGGCCGCCAGATCGCCCGTGCGCGCGATGGCGGGGCCACTCGTGGTCTTGATCTGAGCACCCAGCTCGTTGGCGATAACGGTGGCCAGCGTGGTCTTGCCCAGGCCCGGAGGGCCCGAGAAGATCACGTGGTCGAGCGTCTCGCCACGGCTCTGTGCCGCTTCGATCAACACGCGCAGGCTCTGTTTGATGTGCTCCTGGCCGCAGTAGTCATCCAAGCGCTGGGGACGCAGGGTACGGTCGACATCGAGGTCCTCGGCCGTCAGCTCCGAGCCCACCATGCGCTCGCCGTGCGCCATGGATGCCGCCGGCGAGTTGCCGGGCGTCGCCCACAGGTCCTGAGAGTCATCGGCTTCCCACATCACGCATCCATTCCGAGTCGCTTAAGCGCCGCGCCGAGCAGATCCTCGACACGCATATTCTGCCCATCATACCCGCTCAGGGCAACATCGGTCTCCTGCGGGCTAAAGCCCATGGAAAGGAGCGCCGCACGGGCGTCATCGATGGCCGAGGGAGCGGCAGCGGGCACGGGCATCGCAACCTGGCCGGGAATCACGTCGACCGGCACAAAGCCCTTGTCCTTGGCAAAGGTGCTCTTGAGCTCCAGGATCAGACGCTGAGCTGTCTTTTTGCCCACACCGGGCACCTTGGCCATGCCCTTGTCGTCCTCGGCCATCACCAGCGAATACAATTGCCCCACGGTATAGGTGGAAAGCACGGCGAGCGCCAAGCGCGGGCCAACGCCCGAGACAGACACGAGCCGATCGAACATCGTGCGCTCATCCTTAGAGGAAAAACCGAAAAGTGTCATGGCGTCCTCGCGCACCTGCATACGCGTGTAGAGGCGGACCTCGCCGCCGGGCGTCGGCAACGTGGCCGCAGTGCTGCCCGAGATGCCGAGCTCAAAGCCAACGCCCGACACATCGACGACAGCAGAGCTCATCGTGGCCTCGACAAGCGTTCCGTGGAGCTGGGAGATCATCAGTATCCGGTTCCTCTCTGTTGATAGAACTCGCCGCCGGTAAGCGCCCGGGTGCGGCTGAGGTTAACGTGGCAGATGGCGCAGGCCAGGGCATCGGCGGCATGGTCGGGATGCGGGTCGTGATCGAGCTGCGTGAGCGTGCGCACCATGTAGGCGACCTGCCGCTTATCTGCGGCACCGGTACCCACCACAGCCTGCTTGATCTGCATAGGCGTGTACTCGCCGATCTCGAGCGCGCACTCCGAAAGCGCCACGAGCGCGGCACCGCGGGCATGTGCCGTGGGGATTGCCGAGCGGACATTAGCGCCAAAGTAGATGCTCTCGATGGCAGCGGTATCGGGTCGATAACGCTCCACGACACCCTTGAGGTCGCGGGCGATATGCGACAGGCGCACCGCGAGCGGACTGCCTGCGCTGGTCTCGATGCAGCCATAGGCACGGCAGCGAACCTCGCCACGCCGCTCCTCGATAATCCCCCAACCCGTATGAGCCAAACCGGGGTCGATGCCCAAAATAACCAAGCCAACCTCCCCTCGTCTTTTACCAAGCGCAAGGCAAGGCCCCGCGCACTACTCACGAACGTCTGTTCTAGAATAACACAACAGCGACCGTATCTAACAAGCAAGGTTGAACCATAGGTTGAGCATAAGTCAGCGAGCGAGTCCCTGCCGTGGCAAGGTGTCGCGAAAGAGGAGCGCCGCGTACTTCTGTACGCAAGCGACGGTTTGAGCGGCAGATTGCCCGACAGGGGCTCGCGCAGCGTCGACTCGTTACGCGGTTTGGCAAAACCGCGTAACCTTGGCCCCATCCCCAGTTTAGTTCTGCGAGAAGAATGGGAACTGTCGGGGATCCACCGGCGGATGCGGCATCGGACCATCCTGGGGACCACCTTGCGAGCCGCCCTGACCGCCCATCATCTTATCGATGGCGTCCTGAACCTCGCCCTCGAACTTTTTCATTCCCTCGTGCAAACGACGCTGACCGTCCTCGGAGCGCAGCTCCTCCATCTGCTCGGGCGAAATACCCAGTAGCTCGCCCAGCACGCCCATCATCTCGTTTCGCATGCGCTCACTCGTATCCTCGTCAGCAAAACGGCGCACCTCGGCGCGCGCCAGCGAATCGACCGACATACGCTCCTTGCCATTAAGCCCCAGGTCGGACCAGGCGAGCATGTACGGCCAAGAGCGCTCGGCAAACGAGCGGGACGAGACGATCGGTGCCGTCGGCAATATGCGGCGGGCAGCCTCACCCTGTCGAACGAGCATCAGCAGCAGCGAGCAGGCCTCAGGCTTGCCAGCGGCCATCGGGATGTCGTCGAAAGATCGATTGCGGTCCACGTGCGCCTCGAGCGCACCATCGACCTCACCCGGTTCGAGCCCACCGAGCAGCTGCGCCGCGCGGTCGAGCATGTCGACCGGACCGTCGAGCGTCGAGAGCGCTTGCGCCAGCACGCGTTCCATGCAATCCTCCACCGCGTTGAGCGTCACGAGCTCTTGGGGCACCACGGCAGACGTGCGGTTGCGCACACGTGCCACAAACTCAAGCGTCGACAGATACACATCGCCAAAGGGCGCAAAGCCGCCCTGGTAGCCGCCGGAAAGGGCGGGCGCCGCCAGCGCGTACTCGGTTTTGGACAGCGGGCTCAGCGCCATCGCACCCAGCTCGAGCGCCGTGTCCTCCAGCATGAGGCCCAACGTGCGCGAGCGCAGACGCTCGGCATCGCCCGCCGACACGTCGCGATCGAGCACACGCGCCGCATCCGGTGCATCGCGCTCGACGGTGCGAATGTGCAGACGCTCGGCGATGGCGCGGACGGCGGCACAGCGGGCGGCCTCCACCTCCTCCTGCGCCGGCGTAAAAATACGGTTGCGCCCCAGCACCAGGCCAATCACATTACGCGGGCCCAGAGCGTCGACGGCCAGCGCCGCCAGCAGGGACGACGGCAAGTCACCCTCGAGTGCCACCACAGCACGCGACGCACCGTGGGCTCGGGCGTTGTCGCGCACAGCGAGCACCAGCGCCTGCCACAGCCACTCCTCGGAACGAAACTCGGGCAGTTCGTGATCTTCCAGGGCATCGAGCATCACGCCGCGCTGAATCTCCTGAGCCAGCAGGCTCTCCTCAAAACACGGCGCCTGGGCCACCACGCGGCCGCAGTCGTCGAGCACAAACGAACCGCCGGTATACACCGACTCGTCATAGGCACCGACCGGCGCCATGCAGGCAAACCACACGCTGCGCTTGGATGCGATCTTGCGGTAGGCGCCGCTGCGAACGGCGGCAATGGCAGCAGTCTCGCGGTCGGTCATGTCAAACGCGTTGAATTGGAAATACGCAATGAGGTCGACGCCAGTCGGCAGCATCTCGAGTTCGCGGTCCAGGTCAAACACCACGGCAATGCGCACGCCGTCCACGTCAAACACCGGCGGCGCCCAGCGCGTATCATTGTTCTCGCCGCGCTGCAGGGCAATGCTTGCGCGCGCGGGCACCACGCGTCCGTCCTTAAGCATCATATAGTCGAGCAGGGGCTGGCCCTCAAACGAAACCGCCGCGGGCACGATGCAGATCATGTCGAGCTCCTGGATGCGTTCGGCAACGCCCGTCAGGCCCGTCAGCATATCGTGCTCAAAGTCGGCAGCGCCCACCAGGCCGCCCGGTATGGCGCCCATAAAGAGCGGGGCCGGAACGCACAGCACGCGCGCGCCACGCTCATGGGCCAGACGAGCCTGGTCCTCGATGCGGCCGCAAATGCCCTCAATATCACCCAGGCGCATATCGATCTGTGCAAGTGCGAGCTTCATGGCCCAGCCCTTTCCGTCGTAAATCGTCGTTGTCGTAGTAAAAGCGCCGGCCGCATAATGCAGCCGGCGCTCGCATGTGCATATGCTAGCTATGATACCCCGAGCGGGGGCGCGCTCCTAGAACGTCGCGGACCACAGCCCATGCAGGTTGCAGTAGGCATAGATAGTACCGGTCTTGGAGCCGCCAGCGAAAAACGTCGTGGGCTTCATGCCGGGCTTAAGGTAATGGACCTCCAGGCGGCCCTCGGCCTCAAGCGCAATCCACTCGATGTAATGCTCGGGCAGCATGGGATGCTCCGTCGAGCCCACGCGCGTGCGGATAACGTGGCCGTCGCGCTCGATCTCGACGACGGGCACGTGCTTCTCGTGCGCTGCATCCTCGGTGTTCGCGGTCAACTCCGTGCAGCCGGCAGGGGTCGCAACGTCGTCGCCAAGAGCCGCAATGAGCTTGCCATCGGAATCCTTAAAGAATTTCGCCATGATGTTCTCCTTTGCTGATGTGCCAATGTACTTGATGCTTCTTATGCCCAAAGAGCGCCAGGCCATCCATGGCATTGCAAATGAACACATAACGGACGTGTTAAGCGGTCGGGGCCGGAGCGCATCGGCGATTCCAAGCGCCCGGCTACGCATGCATCAGCACACAGGCTAGCGCCCCTCACCGCCCAGCAGCGCCAGGACATCCTCGCGTGTGAACAGCGCCGACGAGATGCCATCGCCGCCGAGCACGCTGTTGACCAGATCGCGCTTGGACTCCTGCATCTGCATAATGCGCTCCTCGATCGTGTCCTTGGCGATGAGCTTGTACACGGTCACGGTGTGCTGTTGGCCAATGCGGTGGGCGCGGTCGGTCGCCTGGTCCTGCGCCGCAACGTTCCACCACGGGTCGTAGTGAATGACCACGTCGGCAGCCGTCAAATTAAGACCCACGCCGCCCGCCTTGAGCGAAATCAAAAACACCGGCACCTCGCCCGCTTGGAACTGCGCAACCATCTTGGCGCGGCTCTCCTTGGACGATGCGCCCGTGAGCTTAAGGAAGGCAATGTCCTCCTTGGCCAGGCGCTTGCCGATGATATCGAGCATGCCCGTGAACTGGCTGAACAGCAAGATGCGATGACCACCGTCGAGCGCACCATGGACGAGCTCCATGCACGTATCGAGCTTGGCGCTTCCCGCCTTGTAGTCCGCGTAGTGCAGATGCGGGTCGCAGCAGATCTGGCGCAGCTTGGTGAGCTCGGCGAGCACCTTGAGCTTGTCCTTCTTAAACTCCCCAGCCTCGCGGTGCTGCACCTGCTGGGCGATGCGGTCCTGGTTGGCCAGGTAGAGCTTGCGCTGCTCGCCGGTAAGCTGCGCCATGACGGTGTCCTCGATCTTCTCGGGCAGATCGGCTACCACGTCTTCCTTTACGCGGCGCAGCACAAACGGGCTTACGAGCGCCTGCAGACGAGCGGCGCTGTCGCCCTCGGCATGCTCAACGGGGCTCTCAAAACGCTTGGCAAACGAGTCGCGCGTGCCCAGAAGGCCCGGCATCAAAAAGTCGAAGATGCTCCAGAGCTCGGACAGGCGGTTTTCGATGGGCGTTCCCGTTAAGGCAAAGCGCACGCCGGCCGGCAGACGCTTGGCAGCGCGGGCCACCTGGGTGAGCGGGTTTTTAATGTACTGGGCCTCGTCGAGCACCACGCGGGCAAAGTCCTGCTCGGCGTATTCGTCGATGTCGCGGCGCATGAGGTCATACGACGTCACGATCACGTTGTGCTCGGCAACACCGGCAATTTGCACGCGGCGCTGAGCCTTGGCGCCCACAATGGCACACACATTAAGCGTTGGGGCAAAGCGCTCCAACTCGGCAGTCCAGTTGTACACAAGCGACGCGGGGCATACCACGAACGTGGGTTTGGCATCCCCCGCCTCCACGCGCGCCAGAATATGCGCGATCATCTGCAGCGTTTTGCCCAGGCCCATGTCATCGGCCAAGATGCCGCCAAGGCCCAAGTGCTCGAGCGAGCCGAGCCACTGATACCCGTCGACCTGGTAGCCACGCAGCGTAGCCTTGAGCGAGGCGGGTGCCGTAAAGTCCATCTTGCCGAGCGTGTCCAGACGCTCAACGGTGCGACGAAATGCTGCGTCGCGATCGGCCTCGAGCGCGGGTGTGCGCGCAAGCATGCTATCGACAAACAGGGTACTCGATGCGGGAAGCGACACACCGTCGAGCAGGTCGACGGCATCGACACCCAAGTCCTCGGCAAGGCCAAACGCGGCGCGCGCTCCCTCATCCAGGCGCACGATGTCGCCGGACGTAAGGCG
Source organism: uncultured Collinsella sp. (assembly GCA_900551205.1). Lineage (GTDB taxonomy): Bacteria > Actinomycetota > Coriobacteriia > Coriobacteriales > Coriobacteriaceae > Collinsella. The sequence goes on from URUW01000029.1 coordinate 7,431, forward strand.
CACAAACGTCTGGTGGCGCTTATACGAGTCGAGATAGATGGCAAGGTCGGCTGCCGAAAGCCCGCTCGCGCCCAACTCGACATCGAGCAGGTTGCTCTTGACGGCCGCACGCACCGAAAGTTTGGGCGCAGGGCGGACCGAGATCTGGCGCAGGCGGTCGCTGAGCATGACCTCGCCAAGCTCGGACAGCGCAGACAGGCCCTCGGTCAGCAGGCAGAACAGGCTGGCGTCGTCGCGCTCCTCAAACGCCAGGCCGCCCTCGCGAAAATCGAAATACAGGGCCGCCGTGTCCATGACGCGAAACTCCGCCACCGCGTCGCGGGGCGGAACGCCGGGGCGTTGCTCTTCGAAGGGGCTGCCCGGGGCACCAAGGCTAAAGAGATTTGCCGACCAATCGCCGTAAAACACCGTGATCTTGCAGGTCACAAGGCCATCGTCGGCGCCAATCTCAAAATGAAAGCTCGCCTCGGGCGCCACGGCATCGAGTGCGGCGGGGGCGGTCAGGTCGGTATAGTCGCGCAAAATGGGCAGCGCCATACGGCAGAACTCACCCACCTGCTCGGCGGCAATATGGGCGGGCGTGCGGCACGGCAGCAAGCGCGACAAAAAAGGTGCGGCATGCTGAGCAAATGCAGCGTCGGTACGGCGCGCGCGGCGCGTGTCAACCAAGTAGGCGACATCGCCCGACGCAAAGCAGTACATATCGGCGGGCCGGCGCGATTTTGGCGGCAAGAAGTGGTGGGCGCTTAGCGGGCGCCTCGTCCTCCCCTTGCGGAGACAGCTCAACCGCCACGTCGTAGGTGCGACGCGTCGTCGTCCCCCGCGACCAGGCGGGCTCAAAGGAGATGGTCTGGCCGCGCAGCAGGTCCAGCACATATACGATGCTATGCTCGGACAGCGGCAACTGACGCTCGGCAACAAAACCGCTGCGGGCAAAGTCGTACGACGCCGAACGCGAGCTTGTGATGTCATCGAGATAGGCAACTGTCGTCACAACAAGGTTGAGCAGCTTTGTCGATGTTTCGTCAAAGGCCTCAGGTGAATGGACAAACGTGAGCTTCTTGCCATAGGAGAACGTGCCGCCGCGCACGTAGGCATCGGCCATGCCGTCGATGTCCTTGACCACGTAGGAGACCGATCCACAGCGAATGCGGAACTCGAGCGCCCAGCTAAAGCGGTCAGCGAACAGCGGATTGTAGTACGGCGCCAACGAGGGCTCCAACACCGCCTTGGGGACATCGGGATCCACACTGCTGGCGAGCTTGCGGCGCATGCTCGCCAGCTCATCCATGCGCGCGTCCGAAAGATCGGAGAGTGCCGCCATGAGGCTGGGGCTCGTGGGGATGGGCGCCGGAAAGGGAAAATTGGGGTTGACGGCCGGCGCGGCGGACGCGGCGCGCGCGGGCTGTTTCGGCTGCGCCGTAAACGTGCGAACCGGCGTGCGCAAACCTTCGACGGGCTCGGCGCCGCTGGCATCCAAATACGCCAGCGCCGTGGCAATAGCGTGCTTACACATACCGGGATAGCGGTATGCGGCGGGGCAGTCGCAGTCGTAGTCGATAACCTCGTGCTCGTCCATGTCGAGCGCCACGTGCGTCTTGTACAGGTCACCGCGCGAGCCGCGCACCGTGCCCTCGACCGTCACGTTTTTGGAGAAGCGCGATCGACAGCACGGCACCGTTGAGCATGAGCGAACGCCCCTTCATAAAGGTGCCGCTCAACGCCGCCTCTTTGCGAAGCGCCTGCACAAACGTCCCCTGCGCCATCACTTCCTCCAATCTCACCCGGGGTAGCTTAGATCACCGTCACGCGACCCTGGTTACCCACAATGGCCTTGGCCTCGGCCAGCAGCGGAATCGAACGCGCGTTGACCTTGGCAGGTACCTCGGCACGCAGCACGCGCCCGTCCACCTGCTCGATAAAGATCTCCACGCGGTCGCCGCCCGGGTTAGCGGCGAGCACCGTGGCCAGGCGCGCCATATTGCCCTGGCTAAAGCGGCTGTTAGGCACCATGACCTCAAACACCTTGGGCTTGTTGTTCTCCTCGTTGAGCTCGAGCGGCACGATCTCCTGCGCGATGATCTGGTCGCCGCGGTCCGAGCGCTCGAGCTTGCCCTTAATGCGCACAAAGGCATCGGACAGCTGCGCGCCGGTCTCGGGATCGACCTCGCCGTACAGGTACCCCTCGGCCTCTTTATAGGTCTTGGGGAACACGACGACGGTGGCCTCGCCTTCCATGTCCTCGAGCTGCACGATGCCCATGGGGTCACCGTTTTTGGTCACGCGCTTGGACACGCTCGAGACCATGCCGGCCCACCACAGCGCCTTGCCCTCGGGAATCTCCTGGTTGATGGTGCCGCCCGTAGGATTCTGAACTTCGTAGCCGGTATCGATCTGCGAGAACGAGAAGTCGCGCGCCTTGGCTAGTGCATACTCAAACGGGCGCAGCGGGTGGTCCGAGACATAGATGCCCAGAACCTCCTTCTCCTGGCTCAGCTTAAGGTGGCGGTCCCACTCCTGGCCGTCCGGATCGGGCACGCTCACCTCAAAGCCCGAGCCCTCAACGTCGCCAAACATGTCGAAGAACGAGGTCTGGCCGCTCGCGCGGTCCTTCTGGCGCTTTATCGCGGCGTCGATGATGTTCTCGGGGTTGTTCTTGTCCACAAAGTGCATCATCTGACGACGCGGATACCCCGTGGAGTCGAAGGCGCCTGCCTTGATCAGCGATTCGATTACGCGACGGTTGGCCTGGCTCGAGTCCACGCGCTCGACAAAGTCGTGCAGTGTCTTAAACGGACCGCCCGCCTCGCGCTCGGCGATAATCGCCTGCGCCACGCCGGTGCCCACGCCGCGGATGCCGGCCAGACCAAAGCGCACGCCCTCCTTGGTAGCCGTGAACTCGGTGCCGGACTCGTTGACATCTGGCGACAGCACGGGGATGCCGTCGTGACGGCACGCCGAGACGTAGTGCACGATCTTGTCGGTCTTGCCCGTATAGGACGTCAGAACGGCCGCCATGTACTCGTGCGGATAGTGCGCCTTGAGCCACGCCGTCTGCATAACCAGGATGGCGTAGCCGGCGGAGTGCGACTTGTTGAAGGCGTAGGATGCGAACTCGAGAACATCGTCCCAAATCTTCTGGGCGACCTCGCGCGTGTAGTTGTTCTTGATAGCGCCGTTCATCCAGTGGTCGTAGGTGGTCTCGTCCGAGCCATCCTCCCAGTGCAGCACCGTCGACGTGAGCAGCTTGATCTTCTTCTTAGCCACGGGCTTACGGATACGCGAGTCCGATTCGCCCTTGGAGAAGCCGCACATCTCGACGGAGATGAGCATAACCTGTTCCTGGTAGACCATGGTGCCGTAGGTTTCGCCCAGGATGTCGTCCAGGCGGTCGTCGTAGGAGACGGCCGGCTCCTTGCCGTTCATACGGTTGATGTAGGACGAAACCATGCCGGCGCCCAGCGGGCCCGGGCGGTACAGGGCGATCAATGCCACGACGTGCTTGTACTCGGTGGGCTTCATGTTCTTGATCGTGGCCGTCATGCCGGCGGACTCGACCTGGAAGACGCCGGCGGTATGGCCGGAGCCCATGAGCTTAAAGATCTCGGGGTCGTCAAAGGGGATCTCTTCCTCTTTGATGTCGATGCCGAAGTTCTTTTTGATGTTTGCCTTGGCCTTGGAGATAACCGTCAGCGTGCGCAGGCCCAAGAAGTCCATCTTGAGCAGGCCCATGTCGGCAACGGTATGACCTTCGTACTGGGTAATCTCGGCGCCGCCCTTGGTGTCGAGCTTGGTGGGCACGTGCTCGTTGACGGGGTCGCGGCAGATCAGAACGGCGCACGCGTGCACACCCTCGCCACGGGTAAGGCCCTCGATCGAGAGCGCCGTGTCGATGATGCGGCGGGCGTCGTCGTCCTTTTTATAGGCCTCGGCAAAATCGGGGTTAAACAGATCCTCTTTGCCGGGTTGCTTTTCGAGCACCTGCTTGAGCTTGACCTTGGGGTCGCTCGAGACCATCTTGGACAGACGCTGGCCCATGTAGACCGGGTAGTCCAGGACGCGCGCAGCGTCGTTGATGGCCTGCTTGGCCTTAATGGTCGAGTAGGTGATGACGTGGGTGACCTTCTCGGGGCCGTAGAGCTGGCGAACGTGCTCCACGACCTCGAGGCGCCGCTCATCGTCGAAGTCCATATCGATATCGGGCATCTCGGTACGCTGCGGGGACAGGAACCTCTCGAACATCAGACCGTTCTCGAGCGGGTCGAACGCGGTGATGTTCATGGCGTAGGCGACGATAGCGCCGGCGGCCGAGCCACGGCCGGGGCCGACGCCGATGCCGTTGTCCTTGGCCCATTGCACGTACTCGGCAACGATCAAGAAGTAGGCGGCAAAGCCCTTGTCGCAGATGACTTTGTATTCGTACTCAAAGCGCTCTTTGATGTTGACGCCACCAATCTCGCGCGTGGCCCAGTCGTCGCCGTAGTGCTGGCGCAGGCCCTTCTCGCACTCGCGGCGGAACTGGCTCTCGTGCGTCTCGCCGGGATCGAGCAGCGGGAAGCGCGGCAGGATGATGGAGTCCCAGTCCAGCTCAACGTAGCACTTGTCGGCGATCTCGAGCGTGTTGTCGCAGGCCTCGGGGCAATACGGGAACATCGCCCGCATCTCCTCCTCGGTCTTCATGTAAAACTCCGAGCCAGTCATGCGCATGCGGTTAGGGTCGTCGACCTTGGCGTTCATACCGATGCACATGATGACGTCCTGCACGGGCGCGTCCTCGCGGCGCAGGTAGTGGAAGTCGTTGGTGGCGATGACCTTGACGCCCACCTGCTTGGCGATATCGATGAGCGTACGGTCCATCTGCTCGTCGGTCAGACCATTGTCGGTAGTGATGCCGTGTTCCTGGATCTCGATGTAAAAGTCGCCGGGTTCGAAGGTATCGCGGAAGGTCTCGGCCCACTTGATGGCGCCCTCCATGTCACCGCGGTCGATGTATTTGGGGATGATGCCCGCGATGCAGGCGCTCGTGCAGATCATGCCCTTGGCGTGGCGGCGCAGGTTGTCGAGCGTCACGCGCGGCTTATAGTAAAAGCCCTGCACGGCGGCCTCGGAGACCGTCTGCATCAGGTTGACGTATCCCTCCTGGTCCTTGGCCAGAAGGATCATGTGGTAGAGCTCGGGCTTATGGTCGCGGGCAAGCGTCTCGTCCGGCGTAAAGTAGACCTCGCAGCCAAAGATGGGCTTGATGACCAGAGGCGGCTTGAGCTCGTCGATGTTGCCCTTCTCGTCCCACATGGCCATGTCCTTCACATACTGGGCATGCTCGCGCGGGCTGGACTCGGGATCGGGCTCCACCAGCTCGTCGCGGCGGTCCTTTTCCAAGAAGGCCTTGTCGTGGCTCCAGGTTTTGTACTCGGGCGTGTTGTGGTTGACGGCGTCGCAGGCCAGCGCCAGGTCGGGTACGCCATACATGTAGCCGTGGTCGGTAATGGCCACGGCGGGCATGCCCAGCTCAACGGCACGATTGACCATATCCTGGATACGGGTTGCGCCGTCGAGCATGGAGAAAACAGTGTGATTGTGCAGATGGACGAATGCCATGTGATGAGCTCCGATGCGGGTTCGT
>URUW01000030.1 GCA_900551205.1 uncultured Collinsella sp.
GTGGGCGCTCGCCCAAGCCTTCCTGTGCGAGCAGGATGGCTGCGGCTCATGCGATAGCTGCGTGCGCGTCGCCCGCCATACGCACCCCGACGTGCACTATTACACGCCCGAGAGCGCCACGGGCTACCTTATTGCCCAGACCCGCGAGCTGCTCGATGACGTGCCGCTGGCACCCATTCGCGCCAAGGCCAAGGTCTACATCATAGACCGTGCCGAGCAACTGCGCGCCAACACCGCCAACGCACTGCTCAAGACACTCGAGGAGCCGCCCGAGGGCGTTATGTTTATCTTGCTGGGCACCTCGGCAGACGTGATGTTGCCCACTATCGTGAGCCGCTGCCAGTGCGTGCCGTTTCGGCTGGTGTCGCCCGCCGTGGCCGCGCGTGCCGTGAGTCGCGCCACCGGTCAGGACCCTGCGCGTTGCCGCATGGCCGTCGCCGTAGCGGGAAGCCCCACGCGTGGCATCGAGTTCCTCAAGAGCGCCGAGCGCCAGGATGCTCGCCGCCAGATGGTCCGTGCCATCGATTCGCTCATCGCCGCCGACGAGGCCGACGTGCTCAGCCGCGCCAAGTCGCTCATCGTCGCCGTTAAGGCGCCGCTCGCCGAGGTCAAGTCCACGCAGGAAAAGGTGCTCGAGCAAAATGCCGACTACCTGTCGCGTGGAGCATTGAAGCAGCTTGAGGACCGCAACAAGCGCGAACTCAACGCGCGCGAGCGTTCGGGTATCATGGAAGCGCTGGCGAGCGCGCGGACGCTCATGCGCGACGTGTTGCTGACGCTTCAGGACGAGGCAGCCGACGTGGTGAACGAGGACGTGCGCGACACGATCGGTCGGCTTGCCGCCGCGACCAATGTTGCGGGTGCCACGCGGGCGCTCGAGGCAGTCGCGACCGCCGAGCGCAACATCGCCAGAAACGTTACTCCCCAGCTGGCCATCGAGGTCATGCTGTTCGATATCAGGAAGGCACTGAAATGCCGTTAGTCGTACCCGTTAAGTTTACCTACGCCTCGCGCGACCTGTGGTTCGATCCGCAGGATTTGGATATCCTCGAGGCCGATTATGCCATTTGCTCCACCGAGCGCGGAACCGAGATCGGCCTGGTCACGGCCGATCCCTTCGAGGTGCCGCAAGACGAGATCGGTCAGCCGCTCAAGCCCGTGCTGCGCGTGGCGAGCGACATCGACCTGCAGCTTGCCGACGACCTGGCCATCCAGGGCGACGAGGCCATGGTCGACTTCCGCGGCCTGGTCAAGGAGCTCGACCTCGAGATGAAGCCGGTCGGCGTCGAGTACCTGTTTGGCGGCGAGAAGGCCGTGTTCTACTTTGCGGCCGAGGAGCGCGTCGATTTTCGTCAGCTCGTCAAGGACCTGTCCTCGACGCTGCACATTCGCGTCGACATGCGCCAGATCGGCGTGCGCGACGAGACCCGCCTGGTGGGCGGCTATGCCCAATGCGGACAGGAGCTCTGCTGCACGCGCTTTGGCGGACAGTTTGAGCCCGTCTCGATCCGCATGGCAAAAGAGCAGGACCTACCGCTCAACTCGTCCAAGATCAGCGGCGTTTGCGGCCGCCTGATGTGCTGCCTGCGCTATGAGTTCGAGGCCTACAAGGACTTTAAGAGCCGTGCGCCCAAAAAGAAGACGCTCATCGATACGCCGCTCGGCAAGGCGCGTATCCAGGAATATGACACGCCGCGCGAGCAGCTGGTGTTGCGTCTGGAGAACGGCAAGGTCTTTAAGGTCAACTTGGCCGATATGACGTGCTCTGAGGGCTGCAAAAAGAAGGCCGCCGAGCAGGGCTGTAACTGCCGCCCCGACTGCGTGACGCGTGACGTGCTCGAGCGCATCGAGTCGCCCGAGATGCGCCTGGCGCTTATGGAGCTCGACCGCGAGAACGGCGTCGACGTGGGCGATGGCCTGTCGAGCGCCGACCGTCTGGCGGGGACGACGTTGCCCAAGCGCCGCCGTCGCGATGCGGACGCCGATACCCGTGCCGGTCAGGGTCAGGGCGAGGGTCGTGGCCGCGGAAAGGGCCGTGGCAATGCCGCAACGCCTGAGGCCGAGGAGGCCGCCGGTGGCCGTCGTCGTCGCAAGCGCGCGGGCTCGGGTGATGCTACCGAGGCTGCAGCCGCGGGCAAGAACGCCTCTCGCGAGCGCGAGGTTCAGCAACCCCAGCAGCAGAATCGCGGCGGTGGCATGAACCCCACACGTCGCCGCCGCCGTCATCTGTCGAGCGAGGAGCGCGAGGACGCCTTCCGCGCCGCAGCTGCTCGCGAGGCCGGTGCCGCTTCCAAGGGTCCCTCGGCCTCCGATGCGCCTGTCGACAAGGGCGGCAAGCCGCGTGGCGAGGAGGAGCGCGCACCGCGTCCTCGTCGTCGCCATTACTCGGGCACGCAGCAGAAGCCTTCGGTTCCTTCCGTTGCCGATCAGGTTTCGGATGGCGAAGTCAAGGTCACGCGCCGTCGTCCCGGCGATGGCGGAGGGGCTGCCGCCAAGGCTTCGCGCGGCGGTACTCGCGACGAGCGCGAACCGCGTGAGGATCGCGGTGGCGAGGGTTCGGCCGATCAGGGCCAGAAACGCCGTCGCCGTCGCCGTTCCCGCAAGCCGCGCCAGGATGGTGGCGAGGGCTCGACCCCGTCTTCGTCTGCACCACAACCGCCCGCCGGCGAATAACGCCCGCGAGCGGATTTAGCTCGCCTTGCCCCGAGCGCATCGGGGTATCATAGCGCTGAATCAACAACCCTCCCTGCGACCGAACGTAGGGAGGGTTGTGTCTTGAAGAGCCATCTGAACATATTGAGCCGTCTGCAGGGTGCCGGCGCCCTACCGTTTGCGGACGAATTGCTACCGTTTGCCGAACGGGTGGCACGCGAGGCGCTCGAGGCATTGTCGCCAACACGATGTGCCGGCTGCGAGCGCGCCGATGCGCTTATTTGCCAAGACTGTCTGGCCGCGCTCACGCTCATCGACCCATGTCATAGCTGTACCCGATGCGGCGCCCCGTTTGGGGATTTGCTGTGCACTGAGTGTTCGGTCGAGGGCACGTCCTCGGCAATGGCGGAGGCGCTCGACCGCTGCCTGGCGTGCGCCGTCTATGCGCATCCGCTGCCGCGCATCATTAAAGCGTACAAGGACGCGGGCGAGCGACGCCTGGCGCCGTATCTGGCGGAGCTGCTCTACGACACCGCCCTGCATGCCCAGGTCGTAGCGCCCGATCGCTTAGGAGGTGTGCTGTCCGGTGCGGATGCGGTGGTGTTTGTGCCTGCGACGGCGGCAGCGTTTCGGCGGCGCGGTTTTGATCATATGGAGGCCATTGCGCGCCCATTTTGCGAGCTGTCGGGTGTTCCTCTGCTCGATGCCCTCGTCAAGTACGGGCATGGCGACCAGCGCGAACTCGGTCGTGAGGAGCGTCGCGAGCGTGCCCAAGGCATGTACGAGACGGTTGAGGACGTGCACGGCCGCCGCCTACTGCTTATCGATGACGTTATCACCACGGGCGCGACCATGGCAGCAGCCTCGGCGGAGCTCAAGCGTGCCGGCGCTGCGGCAGTCGATGGCCTTGCTATCGCACGTGTTTGGTAGGGGTGGTTTTGTGGCAGTGAAGATTGAGCGGCGCAACGAGCCGACAGGCGAACAGCTGGCGGCTTCCGTAATCCTAACAGGCGCTTCAGCGCTGCGCATGATGCGCGCCGAGCGCCGGCAGATGGGCTATATCAGCTGGAAGGACCTTGAGCCCGATGAAGAGCGCCGCGTGCTGCGCACGTCGTCGCCCTCGACCGAGGATATCTATCTTCCCGACTTGGTGCGAATTGGAGCCAAAAGTGGCGAGGTGCAAGAAGATCTGTGCTTGCTGGTGGGATCTGCGGCGCAGCGCCGCCGCATGCCTGGCGTAGGCTGGTCCGTGTGTTCCAGGTTGCCCGCAGGCTCGATTCTAGAGGTGGAACCGGGGGTGTACAGCCTATCTCCCGAGGCCCTTTGTGTTGCCGTTGCGCGCGAGGTCGGCTGCATCCAGGCGTTTGCCCTGGCCCAGGAGCTGTGCTCCAAGATTTCACTGAGCGATCGCGGGAAGTATCTGCCTCCCTACACCTCGCCTGTTACGAATAAACTTGCAAAGGACAAGGACCAGCCAGCAGACGTGGGCTACTTTGAAGTCGAGCCGGTGCTGATGCCCGATCGTCTGGCAGATTATCTCGCGGTATACAAGGGGAACACGGCCAAACAACTGCAGCGTCTGTGTCCCTATCTTTCGGAAAACCTGCGCTCACCCATGGAGTGCATCATGCTCGCTTTGTTTTCGCTTCCGTTTTCCTATGGCGGTTTTGCCTGCGGTCCCTTTAAGACCGACTACAAGATCGAGTTCGATGACCGCGCGCAGGCAATCTCGGGGATGCCTCATGCAGTTTGCGATGCGTATCAAGAGGCAGCCCGGTTTGACCTGGAATACAACGGTGAGCTGGGCCATTCGTCTCGCGGTGGGCGCATTCACGACGAAAAGCGTAATACGGGCTTTATAGCTATGGGGATCGAGGTCGCAACGGTCAATAACGAGATGCTCTGCGACATGGAGGCGATGGAGGCACTCGCATGGCGCATATACCAACGCATGGGCAAGCGGTACCAAAACCGCGTGGAGGCTCGTCGGAAGAAGCAAGACGCGCTGCTGAATACGCTCCGAGCATGTTTTGGGCTTAAGCCAGCATAGATGTTGGTTTTGAGAGGGGGTCTGTTTATAGGTGCTGTGCAAAAAGTGGCAAAAATGAGTACTGATACAAAATTAGTAACAGCAAAATCTGATATTTGCGGATCGAGAAACGGTAAAAATCGCGAAGATAATAAACAAATGTGGGAAATCAAGGCGCTAAGCAGGGCTAAATGAGCTCGAAACCGGCTCACGAGGTGGAAAATCGCTGCTACTAAATTGGTAACAGTACTCATATTTGCCGTTTTTTGCACACGGCCCCTAAAACGGGCGTCTCGAGGCTCCCCATAGGGGGCGACGAGCTCAATCTGGCCACGCGCAGCCCGTCCTGACCTGCGAAATCTGTACTCGCGATGCGAATGACGCCCCTAACCTTAAACTTTAGCTTGAACTTAGCTATAATGCGCTACGTTCCTACCAGGCTGTGGTTGCGGACGGACGAAATGCCCGTCCTAGTCCAAGACAGACGCGGTCAAAGGGATCCACGTAAGCGACCGCGTGCGCGCGGCGCGATCATGGCGCGTCCTAGATGTAAGCCGCACCGTCCGTTCTACTTTCTTTGGGGCAATACCGCCTCGCGGGCGAGCGGGCCAGTCGTGAGGGTGGCTGCGGCCTCCCGAGCAAACACCCCGGTGCGCAAGTGTGGGGTCAAATACCAGGTCAGCTGGTGGGAACAACCCGATATTCCGCGCAACGCACGGATCGTATACGACACAGAAGGCAGGGTAGTGGACATGGTGAGGGGCAGCTTGATGCACGCGGCTCGGTTAGGTGCTGGGACCGCAGCGGTCATTGCCGTTTTGGGCCTGAGCGGATGCGCGTTCAACCCGCTGTCTACGTTCACGACTCCCACGATCGACCAGATCGAGTACGAGACCGTCACGCCGGCGGTGTCGGACGATGCCCTGGTCACTCCCGGAACCCTGACGGTCGCCCTCGATACTTCCGATGCGCCGCAGGCAATGCAGGGCGCCGACGGCGAGCTTACGGGGTATGCAGTCGATGCTGCCCGCGCCCTCGCAAGCCGCATGGGCCTTAAGGTCGCCTTTGTCGATGCGTCCTCGGCAGGTTCCGCGCTCGGCGACAAAAAGGCTGATATCTTTATCGGCGAGATCAACTCCACGGACGGGGACGTTAGCTCGCTCGGCACCTGCCTGTACGATGCCGCTTCCGTGTTCGGTAAAACCAGCGATGGTGGGTCGCTAAGCGTTTCCACCGATACCCTTAACACGTCTACTCTGGGTGTCCAGATGTCCTCGGCCTCGCAGGAGGCGCTTGCTAAGCAGAGCATCACCGCCAACCAAAAGACCTACTCCAACATCAACGAGTGCTTTGAGGCGCTCGAGTCTGGCGAGGTCGACTATGTGATCTGCGACTCCACAGCCGGCGGCTATCTTGCACGCCTGATGAGCGAGGTCTCCTATGTCGGTGCGCTCGAGGCGCCCTCGACGCTTGGTGTTGCGGGCCTCTCGTCCAATGACGAACTGTGCCGTGCCGTGAGTGATGCCCTCGACGACATCACGGTCGACGGCACGCTCGAGGCGGTTCACTGCGTCTGGTACGGCCAGATTCCCTACGACCTCACCACTAAGACGGTTTCGGGCGCTAACGTGCAGCCGGGCGACTCTGAGTCCAGTGAGACCACGTCCTCCGGCAGCGAGTCCTCCGATTCCAACAATGAGACCGCATCCTCCGAGGACAAATCGTCCAGCCAGGAAGGCACCATCACTGACGACGACATTAACAAACTTAATAGCTAGTTATTGCTAGGGGTGGTGTCTCCTATACGTTGGAAAGGACACCTCTTCACGGTTTCAACACGCACTGCCGGGTTTCCCCAATAGGGGAGCCCGGCTTTTTTATCCCTATAAAACCAGCAGGTCAAAGCCAATTTTCGGGACCAAATAAAAAGTCGCCGACGCCCTCCCATAGCGCACTTTGCCACAGAAAAGTGCGAGACTTCGGTATGCGGTATTAAGCAATCGTTATTCGGGTCTTTAGGAATCCGCGTGATTAAATGCACGGCAATGGGTACATAGCCAGTACAGTAAGTCCCCGAGGCAGATTGGAGCCACGTATGGATATCAAGGTTTCTGGACGCAAGACGACGGTAACCGATGCTCTGCGTGCGCATGTGGATGAGAAGATCGGCGAGGCGCTCAAGGTTTTCGATATCGAGCCCATGACAGTCGACGTCGTGCTTCGTTATGAGAAGAACCCCTCGAACCCCAACCCGGCAATCGTCGAGGTCACGGTTCGTGCCCGCGGCTCTGTGATTCGCGTTGCCGAGCACGGCGCAGATATGTATGCCGCCATCGACCTCTCCGCCGATAAGGTTACCCGCCAGCTGCGCAAGTTCAAGACTAAGGTCGTGGACAACCGCCAGGGTGGTGCCAGCGCCGCGGATGTCGCACCGGTCGAGCGCGTCGAGGATCTGGCCGACCTGCTGCTGCCCGAGGAGGAAGACGACCTGCTCGTCCGCGAGAAGGTTATCGACGTCACTCCGATGACTGAGGAGCAGGCGCTGGTGCAGACCGATCTGCTCGGTCACGACTTCTACGTGTTCGAGAACGCGACGACCGGCCTTATCAATGTGGTGTATCACCGTAAGAATGGTGGATATGGCATCATCAAGCCCCGCATCGAAACACTTGACGAGTAAAATACGTTAACTTGCATGAGTTAACGGCTGGCGGCCATCCCATGCGGGTGGCCGCCTTTTTACGTAAGGAGTCGCTTTGATGGACAAGGCCGCATCCGCCGGTCATTCGGACCGTTGCCGCATCGTCGTCGATACCTGCTGCGACTTTAGCCCCGAGGTCGCCGCGAACCTCGATGTCGATATCCTGGGTTTCCCCTTCATTATCGATGGCGAAGAGCGCACGGACGACATCTGGTCGAGCATCACACCCAAGGAGTTCTACGACCGTATGCGCGCCGGTGCCCGCGTGTCCACCTCGGCTGTGTCGCTCGGTCGCTATATCGAGTTCTTTACCGAGTGCGCCAAAGAGGGTACGCCTACGGTCTACCTGTGCTTTACCTCGGCGCTGTCGTCGAGCTACAACTCCGCGTGCCAGGCGGCGGACGCCGTGCGCGCCGAGTATCCCAACTTTGAGCTGTACGTGGTCGACAACGCTCTGCCCTGTGCGACCGGCGAGCTCTTGGCGCTTGAGGCCGTGCGCCAGCGTTCGGCGGGACTGACCGCCAAGCAGCTGGTCGACTGGGCAAACGAGGCCAAGACCTATGTCCACGGTTACTTTACGCTCGAGAGCTTTGACGCGCTGGCTGCCGGCGGCCGCATTCCGCCCGCGGCGGCACAGCTCACGGCAAAGCTCGACGTCAAACCCGAGCTGTCCTACGACCTGGCCGGCTCGCTGTCGCTGATCGGCGTCAACCGCGGTCGCAAGAAGGCGCTCAAGTCCATCCTCAAGTCGTTCCGCGAGAACTATGTGCCCGATCGCACCATGCCCATCGCCATTATGACGGCCGATGCCGAGAAGGACGGCGACTGGCTCGAAGCCGCCATCCGCAAGGAGGAGGGTTGCGCCGACGTCACGATCATTCGCAGCTCCGTCGGTCCTACCATCGGCTCGCACGTGGGCCCCGGCATGGTGGCCTGCGCGTTTTGGGGTAAGAACCGCGCCGACAAGGCGTCGCTTTCCGACCGCATCGCCCGCCGCGTGCGCGGCCAGTAGGCAAGCGCTGCGTCCGTAATCGCCCTCGACTCACAGCCCAACGCTGGCACCGAGTATTCAACCTGGTAATAACACCCAACCCAAAAGGAAAGGTTTCATGGCAAACAAGCTCTCCGTCGCATTCATCGGCACCGGAATCATGGGTGCCCCCATTGCCGGCCACATCCTGGATGCCGGCTATCCCGTCACGGTCAACAACCGCACTAAGTCCAAGGCCGCCGCGCTTATCGAGCGCGGTGCCGTTTGGGCCGATACGCCGGCAGATGCCGTGGCGAACGCCGACGTCGTCTTTACCATGGTGGGTTATCCCTCCGAGGTCGAGGAGCTCTACCTGGCGGGCGACGGCCTGCTCGCGTGCACTAAGCCCGGCGCGGTCCTGATCGACCTCACCACAAGCTCGCCCGAGCTGGCGCGCGACATTGCCGAGGCCGCCCAGGTTTCCGGCCGCATGGCGTTTGACTGCCCCGTCACCGGCGGCGAGTCTGGTGCTATCGCCGGCACGCTCACGGCTATCGTGGGCGCCACCGAGAACGATATCGCCCCAGTCCGCGACATCCTTGCCACCTTTGCGGCCAACATCTGCTGCTTCGACGGCGCTGGCAAGGGCCAGGCTGCCAAGCTCGCCAACCAGGTGTCGCTGGGCGCCTGCATGGTCGGCATGGCAGACGCCATGGCATTTGCCGAGCTGAGCGGCCTTGACCTGGAGAAGACCCGCCAGATGATCTTGGGCGGTACCGGCAAGTCCGGCGCCATGGAGAGCCTGGCTCCCAAGGCGCTCGACGGCGACTACAAGCCCGGTTTTATGGTCGAGCACTTCATTAAGGACCTGCGCCTGGCCCTTGCTTACGCCGACGACCGCGAGCTCGCGCTGCCCGGCGCCGACGTGGCCTTTACGCTCTACGACATGCTCGACGCTATCGGTGGCGCCAAGCTGGGCACCCAGGCCATCACGGTCCTCTACAAGGAGGAGGCCGACGCCATCGCCGCCGGTCTGGACTGGTCGCAGTATCGCCCCGAGGAGCACGGTGCCCACGAGGACGGCTGCGGTTGCGGCGAGCACGGCGACGAGCATGAGTGCGGTTGCGGCCACCATCACGGCGAGGACCACGAGTGCTGCGGCGGCCACGGTCATGACGACGGCCACGAGTGCTGCTGTGGCCACCATCACGGGGAGTAGCGCCCATGAGCTGGACGTTCGTGGTGCTTGCGCTGGCGCTCTTTCTCTTTGCGATCTACATCGGCTTTCTGTGCGGCCAGTGGGCGTGCGAAAAGCGCGTCATCACCAAGCGCGACTACTGGATTGCCAACTTTGCGGGAGCGGCGGCAGTCGTCCTGCTGACCTGGGTGTTCTCGCTGTTCCCGCTGGTGCAGTTTGCGCCGATCGGCTGGCTCGGCGGCTTTATCGCAGGCCTTAAGATGAGCTTTGGCGAGTCCGTCGGTCCGTGGCGCAAGCACGACGAGGTCTTTAACGTCAACAAGGCTCATCGCGCCGCCGCCGACGCGGGCGACGCCGAGGAGCGCCGCCGCGCACGTCGCAATGGCGCGGCCGACCGACAGCTCATCTCGGTCACCGATGAGAGCAAGGGTGCTGGCAAGCACGCTAAGAAATAGTAAGAAGAGGTAACTATGGCAGAAAATAAAGACGAACAGCTCACCGACGAGGAGCTGGCACAGCTCCAGCTGGCAGAGGAGAACGAGAACGCCGTCGACCGTCTGGTCCAGGAGCTCGGCTGCCCCACGCGCCGCATCCGCCAGTTTGCCGCCCGCGTGCTGCATCTGCTTGCCGAGCGCGATCCGCAGCGCGTCGTGTCCTGCGTGCCCGCGCTGATCGAGGCGCTCGACCGCCCCGAGGCGCAGACCCGCTGGGAGGCCCTCGATGCCCTGACGGCGCTCGCCACCACCTGCCCCGAGCAGCTGGGCGATGCCTTTGAGGGCGCCGAGACCGCGCTGTTCGACGAGATTTCCTCCACGCTGCGCTATGCCGCCTTCCGCCTGCTGTGCGTGTGGGGTGCCACGAGTGTCGAGCGTTCGCGCGAGGCTTGGCCCATCCTGGACGAGGCCATCCAGTGCTACCACGGCGACCTTGAGTATCGCGACATGCTCGGTTGCCTGTACGAGTTTTGCCAGGGCGAGATCGACGCCGAGGTTGCCGAGAAGCTTGCGCTGCGCCTTAAGTTCGATGCCGAGAACGGTAAGGGCAGCTATCTCAAGGCCCGTTCGAGCGAGATTTGCGAAATGCTTGTTAAACGTTTTGGCCTGGATCTCTCCAAAAAGAAGAAGCGTGCTAGCGTTAAAAAATCTGAGGCCGCCGAAGACGAGGAGTAACAGATTATGGCGCACGATGTAGTCCTGATTCCCGGTGACGGTATCGGTCCCGAGATTACGCAGGCCATGCGCCGCGTGGTCGAGGCCGCCGGTGTCCAGATCAATTGGAATGTCCAGGAAGCCGGTGCCGGCGTCATGGACGAGTTTGGCACGCCGCTGCCCCAGCACGTGCTCAATGCGGTCGCCGAGACCAAGGTTGCCATCAAGGGTCCCATTACTACGCCGGTCGGCACGGGTTTCCGCAGCGTCAACGTTGCCCTGCGCAAGCATTTCGACCTGTACGCCTGCGTGCGCCCTTGCCTGTCGCAGCCGGGCGACGGCTCGCGTTTCCGCGACGTCGACCTGGTCATCGTGCGCGAGAACACCGAGGACCTCTACGCCGGCATCGAGTTCGATGAGGGCGCTGCCGAGGTCGAGGAGCTCTCGCAGCTCGTCGAGCGTTCGGGCCAAAAGACCTTCGCCGCCGATTCCGCGATCTCGATCAAGCCCATCTCTATCGCCAAGAGCCGCCGTATTGTGGAGTATGCCTTTGAGTATGCCCGCCGCTGCGGCCGCAAAAAGGTGACGGCCGTGCACAAGGCCAACATCATGAAGGCGACCGACGGCCTGTTCCTGCGCGTTGCGCGCGAGGTGGCCGCCAACTATCCCGATATCGAGTTCAACGACAAGATCGTCGACGCTACCTGCATGGGCCTGGTCCAAAACCCCAACGACTTCGATGTCCTGGTGCTGCCCAACCTGTACGGCGACATCGTGAGTGACCTGTGCGCCGGCCTGGTGGGCGGCCTGGGTATGGCTCCGGGTTCCAACATCGGTGCCGACTGCGCAATCTTTGAGGCTACGCACGGCTCCGCGCCCGATATCGCCGGTCAGGATATCGCTAACCCCACGGCCGAGATTCTCTCTGCGGCTATGATGCTCGATCACCTGGGCGAGAACGACGCTGCCAATCGCATTCGCGTCGCCGTGTCTGCCACGCTCGACGAGGGCGAGCAGGTTACCGGTGACGTGCGTCGTGCCCAGACCGGCTCCGTTGAGGGCGCTGTGGGCACGCAGGCCTTTGCCGATGCCGTTATCGCTCACCTGGCCTAAGGCATGCACACTGCAAACGCCTAAATAGTACTTAAGTGTTTGCGTATAACCTAAGAATCAATACGCCCGGCGCTCTGTCGGGCGTATTCTATTGAGGACTATGTTTCCTAACAAGGAGTAACTGATATGGGTCTGATTCAAAA
Organism: uncultured Collinsella sp.; assembly: GCA_900551205.1. Classification (GTDB taxonomy): domain Bacteria; phylum Actinomycetota; class Coriobacteriia; order Coriobacteriales; family Coriobacteriaceae; genus Collinsella. The sequence continues at coordinate 11,955 of URUW01000030.1, forward strand.
GAAGGACGAGAAGGACGAGATCGACGGCATCCAGATCATCGAGCGCGGCGAAGGCCCCGACGGTGACGAGGACGAGAAGATCGATCTGGTCGCCGGTACGTCTGCCGAGCACATTGCCGCCGGCACGACGGCCGAGGAGGAGGACGCCCGACTGGAGGCTCAGATTGCCGCGGATGCCGCTGACGAGAACCTCATGCCCGAGGAGCAGGACGAGGACGACGACGCCGACGTGGACGACCACGCTTGCAAGCACAAGAAGACGATGATTGCCGCCTTTGTGGTCGCCGTCGTGATCGCTGCCGTGGTCGGCTTCTTTATCGGCAACGGTGGTTTTGGCGGCAAGGGCGTCGGCTCGGCGACCCTGACCGAGGACCAGCTCGATTCGACCGTGGCAAGCTATAGCTACAACGGCAAGAAGAGCGACATCACCGCGCGTGAGGCCATCGAGAGCCAGTACAGCCTCGACACCGTCAAGGATAGCGATGGCAACTACACCGCTCCTTCTGCTGACGTCATCCTGTCCTACGTGCGCAATCAGATTCTGCTGGACGCTGCCGAGGACGAGGGCATTACCGTTTCTTCCAAGGAAATGAAGCAGTACGCCGAGGATTCCATCGGCACTTCGGACTACAAGACCATGGCCACGCAGTACGGCGTGTCCAAGGACCAGGCCAAGCAGATCGTCCGTCAGTCCGCGACGCTGCAAAAGCTCTACAAGAAGAAGGTGGGCGATAGCTCTGCAAGCATGCCGACCGCCCCGACCGAGCCTGCTGACGGCAACGAGGAGACCGCGAGCAAGGACTACGCCGACTACATCATCAACCTTGTCGGCGATGAGTGG
>URUW01000031.1 GCA_900551205.1 uncultured Collinsella sp.
GATGTCGGACGTGGCGGCATAGACCACAGCCACGCCGTTCTCGACGCGAATCTTGCAGCGGCCGGCATCGGGCAGGCCCACGCCCACGCCGGCGTTCTTCATGGCACAGGCAATACCGGCGTGTCCGGGATGCGCGTAGTAGGCATCCTTGACCTCGAGCAGCGTCTCCTTAAGCGCCGTGGAGCAATCGGCAATCTGGCCGTTGGGCAAAACCTCGCCCGGCTCGATGGCGTTACGGTAGCGGATCTCCCACGGATCCAGGCCGACCTTCTCGGCCAGCAAGTCGATCAGGCTCTCGAGCGCAAACTCGGACTGGCAAACGCCAAAGCCGCGGTACGCGCCGGCGGGCGGGTTGTTGGTGTAGTAGCCAAAGCCGCGAATGTCGGTGTTCTGGTACTTGTAGGGGCCGACGGCATGCGTACAGGCGCGCTCGAGCACCGGGCCGCACAGCGACGCGTAGGCGCCGGTGTCAAAGTTGATCTCGCAGTCCAGGCCGGTAAAGTTGCCCTCGGCGTCGCAGCCCAGCGTAAAGGTGCCGTCCATGGCATGACGCTTGGGATGGAACGCAAGCGACTCAGCGCGCGTGAGTTTGCACTTCACAGGACGCTGGAACTTATATGCGGCGAGCGCGGCCAGGTGCTGGATGGACACGTCCTCCTTGCCGCCAAAGCCGCCGCCCACGAGCATGGTCTCGACGACCACGCGCTCGGGCTCGCTATCCCAGCCAAACATGTGGGCACACTCTTTGCGCGTGTCGTAGGCGCCCTGGTCGGTCGACTGCACCTTGACGCCGTTCTTGTACGGGAAGGCGACGGCGCACTCGGGCTCCAAGAAGGCATGCTCGGTAAAGGGCGTGGTAAAGCGCTGCGTCACGGTAAACGCGCTCTCTGCCAGCGCCTTGGCGGCGTCGCCGCGCGTCACGTGACGGCTCTGGCACACGTTGTCCTTGAGCTCCACCGTGTTGCCAAAGGCAAAGAAGCTGTCGTGCAGGCGCGGGGCGTCGGCAGCCCTGGCCTCGACAATGTTACGCACGGGCTCCAGCGGCTCGTAATCGATCTTTACGAGCTTCTTGGCCTTCTCGAGCGTCGCCTCATCCTCGGCAACCACCAGCACGATGGCATCGCCCACGCAGCGGGTGATATCGCCCTGGGCGATCATGACGTCCCAGTCCTGGATAAGGTGGCCGACCTGGTTGACCGGCACGTCTTCGGCGCGCAGGATGCCCACCACGCCGGGCAGGGCCTCGGCCTTGGAGGTGTCGATGGAGAGCACGCGGGCGCGCGGATATTTGGAGCGCACGGCGCTGGCGTAGGCCAGACCCGGCTGATCGAGCTCGTCGATGTCATCGGGATACTTGCCCTCGCCGAGCACCTTCTTGCGCACGTCGATACGGAAGGCGCGCTTGCCCACGCCGTAGTCGTCGCCGCGCTCCAAGTCCTCGTCGATCTGCTTTTCGCCGCGGAGCACCGCAGCGGCCAGCGAAATGCCCTCGATAATCTTTTTGTAGCCGGTGCAGCGGCAGACGTTGCCGCGGATGGCGTACTTGATCTGCTCCTCGGTGGGCTCGGGGTCCTCGGCGATGAGCGCCGCGCCCGCCATGACCATACCGGGGATGCAAAAACCGCACTGCACGGCGCCCACGGCGCCAAAGGCGTACACAAAGGCCTCGCGCACGTCCTCGGGCAGGCCCTCGACAGTCACGATGTTGCGGCCGGCGGCAAGGGCGGTGGTCAGCACGCAGGCCTTGACGGCCGCACCGTCCACATGAATGGTGCAGGTGCCGCAAGCACCCTCGGAGCAGCCGTCCTTGGCGGAATGGATGTGCAGGTCGTCGCGCAGGTAGCGCAGCAGCGGTTTGTTTTGGGTCGTCGTGTGCTCGACGCCGTTAACGGTAAAAGTGAATTCCTGTGCCATGGTGATTCCCTTCTACACGCCGGCGGCGATGCCGGTGCGGTCGTGGATGGCGCCATGCGGGCAAACGACGGCGCACATGCCGCACGACAGGCAGTCCGCACCGTCGATGTGGGCACAGTTGTCCTCGATGCGGATAGCGCCGGCAGGGCATTTTTTGGCGCACATGCCGCAACCGATGCAGCTCGTGTCGCAAATCTTGCGGGCGATGGCACCCTTGTCGGTGTTGTTACAGCGCACCAGGATGTTCTGGTAGCCGGGAACAAAGGCAATCACGCGCTGCGGGCACGCCATGCCGCACAGGCCACAGCCCGTGCACTTGGAGCGGTCCACGCGGGCGATGCCATCAATCAGTGCAATGGCGCCGTGGGGACAGGCCGTGACACAGGCGCCACAGCCAATGCAGCCTTCGCTGCAGCGGGCGTCGCCGCCTGCGGAGGCGCAACCGCTTCCGCAGGCAACGTAGGCCACGTTATGTTGAATGGATTTGGCCATAAGAGACTCGCCTATTTCTTAAGGAGATACGGATAGCTGTCGCGCACGGCCTTGATGGTCAGGCGGACGGCCTCGGGCAGACCGGTGTTGACGGCATCGACTGAGACGGTGCGAACCGTGCCGGCGACGCGAACCTTAAAGTGGTCCTCGTCCACGGCCAGGAAGCCCTCGTTCTCGGAGTTCTCCATGTCCTGCTCGCTCCAGAACAGGGTGAGCTTGTCCTTGTAGGGACGACCCTCCTGGTAGGGGCAGAACACGGCGCAGTTGCCGCACTCGTTGCACATGCCGTCGACATGGACGACCTGATGCTTGGCCAGGCCCGGCACCTTAATTGCCACGTTGGCGCGGTTGGGGCACACGTCGCAGCAGACCTCGCACACCGAGCCGCAGCCCAGGCAGCGGGTCTTGGTGCAATTGCGCTTGTCGCGGCACAGCGACCCCTTGCGCTCGTAGCAGGCGTCCTCGCGACCGGCCTGAGCATTCTGGTCGGCGTACTTGTTAAAGTCCACGCCGGCAATGGCACGGGCGACCTCGGCGGCGTCGGCGATAGCCTCGACCACGGTAGCGGGACCGCGGCGGCAGTCACCGGCAGCCCAGACGCCCTCGACGCCGGTGGAGGTGGCGGCAAGGCGGCCGCGACGGTCGTGCTCGACGCCCGCGGCGTCGTACAGGCTGGCATCGATGCCCTCGCCCACGGCGCAGATCACCGTGGTGGCGGAAAGCTCGACGGTCTCGCCCGTGGCGACGGGGCTGCGACGGCCGCTTGCATCCGGCTCGCCAAGTTCCATGACGTCGCAGGTCAGCACGGCGCCGTTGAGCGCCTTGGGCGCCAGCAGCTCGCAGAACTCAACGCCGTCGGCAAGAGCAAGATCGAGCTCTTCCTCGTCGGCGGGCATCTGCTTCTTGGTGCGGCGATACACCAGGCGCACGTTCTTCACGCCAGCAAGGCGCTTGGCCACGCGGGCCGCGTCCATGGCGGTGTTGCCGGCGCCGATGACCACGACGTCCTCGCCCAGCTCGAGCTTCTCGCCCTTCTTGGCGGCCTCGAGGAACTCCAGCACGTCGAGCTCGGCACCCTCGCCCAGGCCCGCAGAGCCGGGCATCCAGGCACCAGTGGCCACGACTACGTCGGTAAAGCCCTGGGCCTTGAGCTCGTCAATGGACTCCACGCGGGCGTTGAGCTGCACCTTGGCGCCAAAGGCCAGACAGAGCTCGGCATCGTGGGAGATATCGTCGCTCGCGATACGGAACTCGGGGATCACGTGACGGACCACGCCGCCGAGAGAGTCGCGGGCCTCGAAGATAGTGACGGGCACGCCGGCGCGCGTCAGGAAGAACGCCGTCGCCAGACCGGCCGGGCCGCCGCCGATAACGGCAACGTTGCGCTCGGCGTCGTTGGCAATGGCCTGGGCGCGCAGCTTGGGCAGCACGGCGGTCATGGCCTCGCGGGCGGCCTTGAGCTTGCTGGCGCGAATCTGGGCGCCCTCGGGCTCGTAGAATGCACGCTCGCAGGCACGGCCGCAGGGATGCGGGCAGATGGTACCGGTAATGAACGGCAGGGCGTTGCGCTCGATGATGATGTTGAGCGCGTCCTCGTAGCGGCCCTCGTCAACAGCCGCCAGATAGGCAGGGATATCCTGCTGGATGGGGCAGCTCGTACGGCACGGCGTGGTAAAGCAGTCGGAAAGCGGGCTCTTGCCAGCGACCTTGCGGTCGGGCAGCGGACGCAGCGGCTTCTTGTAGAGCGGGTTGGTGAGTGAGTCGGTCTGGATCGCGGTCACGGCCTCGAGAGAGACGCCCGCGAACGGCTTGCCGTCCAGATCGGTAAACTCGCCGGCCATCTGGCTAAAGCGCTCGTAGCCACCGGGCTTGAGCACGTCGGTCGCCAGGGTGACGGGCCAAATGCCGGCGTCATACAGGGCACGGATGTTGTAGACCGTGGCACCGCCGGAGTAGCTGATGCGCAGCTTGCCATCGAACTGCTCGGTAATGCGGCGGGCGGCCTCGATGGTCAGCGAGAACAGCGAACGGCCGGACATGTACATCTCGGTGGAAGGCAGCTCGTTCCTCGTCACGTCGACGGGGAACGTGTTGGTCAGCTTGACGCCAAACTCCAGACCGCGCTCGGCGCACAGGGCAATCAGGCGCTCGAACATGGGCACGGCATCAGCCCACTGCAGATCCTCGCGGAAGTGCGTGTCATCAAAGACGATGTAATCAAAGCCCAGCTCGTTGAGGCGCTGGCGGGCAAACTCATAGCCCAACAGCGTGGGGTTACACTTGATGTAGGTGTTAAGGCCCTTCTCGGTGATGAGGTAGGTCGCGATGCGCTCGATCTCGGCAGGCGGGCAGCCGTGCAGGGTAGACTCGGTGATGGAGTTGGAGACGCGCGCCGGGATGGACTCGACAAACGCAGCGTCGACATGCTCAAACTTGTCCAGGTTGGCGAGTGCCCATGCGCGGCACTCGTTCCAGACGTCGGAGCCGCTGGCGTCCTTCATGCCCTCGATGTAGGCGTCGACCTTGGGGCTCTTGATGCCCTCGAGGTCATAGCCCACGGACATGTTGAAGACAAAGCCGTCCGGGCTACCCAGGCCGTACTCGCGAGCGATCAGGTGGCAGGCGAACCATGCCTTCACGTACTCGGCAAAGGCCTGCGGAACCTCGAGTTCGGTCGACCACTCGCAGTTGTAGCACTCATCCTGCGCCACAATGCAGGGTTTGTTCACACACTTGGAGAGCTCCTCGCCGTCCATAACCTGGACGGTCTTGAGCTCAAAGAAGCGGGAACCAGCAACATAGGATGCCACGATGTTCTGGGCAAGCTGCGTATTGGGGCCGGCGGCCGGGCCAAACGGGGTCTCGATGCGCTCATCAAAAATGGGAAGCGCACCCTCCTGGTTGGTCGTGACCATCTTGCGCACGCCAAAGATGGCGTCCTGGGTCTTGTGCTCCTCGATGATCCAGTTCATCAGCTGCGAAAACGGGATCGGCCTCATGATGTCGCTCATAGTGAGCTCCTCTCTGTAACGCCCGGCGAGACCGCGCGGCGGGCGCAAATACGGTGTAGCGCTAGCACAGCGCCGGCGACCCCGCGGAGGTCGCCTATGCGCGCGTCGTATGCGGCGAAACATCCGACGCGCGCGAATCTACTTGTGAATTAGTAGGTGCGACCGTTGAGCGTGCTCCAGAGCTTCTTGGACTCAGCCATGGTCCACGCGTTGATCTTTTCCTCATCAATGCCAACGAACTCGCGATCCTTGTACAGGACGCGGCCGTTGATGATGGTGGTGCGGCAGTTTTTGCCCATCATGCCAAAGAGCATGTGGCCGTCGATATTCTCCTCGCTCAGCGGCGTAAAGGGCTTGTAGTCCATAACGATGACGTCGGCGGCAGCGCCGGCCTCGAGCACACCGAGCTTGCGATCGAAGTGCTTGCTCGCCATCTTGGCGTTGTTCTCGAACAGCATGGTCATGGCCTCGCACCAGCCCACGTTGGGCATGGCGGCGTTGTGGCGCTGAATGATCAGGAAGACCTTAAGGCTCTCGAGCATATCGTGGGTGTAGGCGTCGGTGCCCATGCACACGGGGATGCCGCGGCGGAAGAACTCGAGCACGGGGGCACAGCCCACGGCGTTGCCCATATTGGATTCGGGGTTGTTGACGAGCCAGGTACCGGACTCCTTGACGATATCCATCTCGGCAGGCGTCACGTGGATGCAGTGGCCCAGCATGGTATCGGGACCCAGCAGGTTGTGCTGCAGCAGGCGCTCGACGGGGCTGATGCCGCCGCGGTTGAGACGGGAGTCCCACACGTCATTCATGCCCTCGCACACATGGATGTGGAAGCCGGTCAGGCCGTTGTTGGCCTCGGCCATCTTGTCCATGGTCTCGTCCGAAAGCGTGAAGGTGGCATGCCCGCCAAACATGGCGGCGATCATGTGGTTGTCGTTATCGCGACGCTCCTTGGCGGCCCACTGGGCAAACTCGGCGTTCTCGGCAATGGCCTGGTCGCACTTTTCCTGGCCGCGGCGGTCGGAGACCTCGTAGCACAGGCACGAACGCATGCCCAACTCCTGAGCGGCGTCCTTAATGGTAAAGAGGCTCCCCGGAATCTCGCAGAAGCTCGCGTGGTGATCGAAGATCGTGGTGACGCCATCGCGGATGGAGTCAAGAATCGTGGCATAGGCGCTGGCCTTGGTGCCGTCGAGCGTCAGGTTGTCGTCGATCTTCCACCACTGCTGCTCAAGATTCTCCAGGAAGTTGGTGGGGTTGCAGCCCTTAATGGCAAGGCCGCGGGCCAGACCCGAGTAGATGTGGGTGTGGCAGTTAATGAGTCCGGGCATGATGAGGTTGCCCTGGGCGTCGACGTACTCGGCATCCGGGTACTTGACCTTGAGCTCGCACTCGGGGCCCACTTCGACGATCGTATCTCCGTCAATGGCGACCGCACCGTTGGGGATGAACGGGGTCTGAGCGTTGCGAGTAAAGACGGAACCGTTAGCGACCAGAAGCATGAATGCTCCCTTCAACATCAGGGGCGGGGTTTGACACCTCTGACATAGCGGAAGTGCGAAGCGCCGGCCTACACCGGAAACGGGCCCTCTCCCGTCAACACTTCACCAAAGGGACGAACCCTTTGAAGTGCGGCTTGGCGCCGCATGACGTCGGCGGACGAGGCGATGCGTCCGCCGACGAATAGCACCGAATTGGTTACTTCTTGCTCTCGGGCAAGACCAGATCAACGGCAGCGTCCTTGGCAGCATCGATGTGCTGAGCCACGACCGGCGTCTGCGGAAGGATCAGGTTAAGGACAATGGCCATGATGGCGGTGGGGGTTACGGCATTGGAGCCGATGACGGTGGACACCCAGGCGGGCATACCCTCACCGGCAAGGCAACCGCTGGCCATCCAGATACCCAGGCCAAAGACGACGGAGGTACCGACGATGGTGGTAGTGCGCTGCGTGAGGCCCTCGCGGGTGAACATGCGCACGCCGTTCATGGTAATGGTGCCAAAGACGCCGACGGTCGCGCCGCCGATGACGGGCTGCGGGATAGCGGAAAGGACGGCAGAGAGCTGCGGGAACAGACCGGCGATGGCAAAGACGGCCGCGATGATCACAAAGACCCACTTGTTGACGACCTTGTTGGAGCAGATGATGCCCACGTTCTGGCCAAGGGCGCTGGTGGGAAGACCGCCCAGCAGGCCGCCGACCATAGAGGTGAGGCCCTGGGACACGATAGCGCCGGAGAGCTCGCGCTCGGTGGGCATACGGTCGATGGAGCCCAGGCAGGCGGCGGAGACGTCGCCGATAACCTGGATGGCAACCATGGGGAACACGACGGCGAGGGTAATGCAGACCTCGGGATCAAACTCAAGCGCATAGGGCATGAGCTTGGGAAGGGCGAAGACCTGAGCGGTGGCGACGCTGGAGAAGTCGATCATGCCAAAGGGGATCGAAACGATCATGCCAACGATCATGCCAAAGAACACGGAGCCCAGCTTGAGCGTGCCCTTGCCAAAGTTGGCGAGCGCAAAGACCACGGCGAAGGTGATAAGAGCGACGCACCAGGCCTGCGGGGTGCCCCACAGCGGCGTGCCCATGCCGCCGGCCATGTACTTGACGGCCGTGGGATAGAGAGAGACGCCAATGGAGAAGATGACCGTACCGGTCACGACGGGCGGGAACAGCCACTTAATCTTGCTGTAGGCCAGACCAAAGAGGACCGCAACGGCGCCGCCGACGATCTCGCCGCCCAGCAGCGCACCAAAGCTAAAGCCCGAGGCGCCCATGGCCTGCAGGGCCGGCAGGAACGCGAACGAAACGCCCATGACGATGGGCAGGCCGCCGCCGATGCGACGAAAGGGAGCGAAGGCCTGAAGGGCCGTGTCGATCGCCGAAAGAATGAGCGCGACCTGAATGATGTCGGTGCTCTGCTGGCTATTAAAACCGTAGACGCCGGCCATGATGACAGCCGGGGTGATGATACCGGCAAACGAAGCCAGTACGTGCTGAAGGGCACACGGGATCATTTCTTTAACGGGAGGCATGCCTTCACGAGTGAACAGGGCTTCAGTGCCGTTCTTAACCGTCTCCTGGGTCATTTGACCACCAATCCTCGAAATAGTTGTTTTCGCATCTAACGCTCTATTGTGACGCAGTGCGGGGTTGAGGTTGTGCCTTCGTTGCATATCGTATTAAAGATGATTCTCATTCTCAATAATAATTTTTTGTTATCAGACTATTCTTCAGCTGAAATAATGCATTTCCGCAGGTCAGGAAAGTGTCTGGTCAAAATAACATCTAACTTTTCTTTTGGTCAACCGTTTACCGCCAAATTCCTACCGTTCGTCTGTATTACGCAATGTACCTGCGGATATACGAGATGAAGAGTAGCGTGTTACCATGAGAAAAAATTGTTATGAACATTTCCGATTTCACCCAAAGGAGTTGCCCGTGAACGAGACCGTACGTCGCTTTTTGCCGATGGTCGATTTCCTGGAGCAGATACTCGGTAAAAACAGCGAAATCGTGCTGCACGATTTCTCGGATCCCGACCACGCCATCGTCGATATTCGCAACGGCATCGTGAGCGGCCGCAAGGTCGGCGGCCCCGCCACCGATCTGGCACTCAAGATCATGCACGACGCCAAGTATCGCGACCTGCCGTTTATTACGGGCTACGAGGGCCGCAGCGCCGGCGGCAAGACGTTGGAGTCAGCGACGTACTTTATCCGCGAGAATGACGAGATCGTCGGTATGCTCTGCGTCAACACCGACCTCTCGACCGTGCGTTCCATCAACGCCATGGCGCAGCAGCTCATGGCGTGCTTCGACGCGGCGCCGACGCGGACAGAGCCCGCGTCTATCGAGGTCGAAAGCCTTTCGGAGTCCACACAGGAGCTCATCGACCGCAGCATTGCCGAGCTGCTGAGCGCGCGCGGGCTGGATGTAGCGTCGCTTGGTCAGAGCGACCGCGTGGACGTCATTCGCCACCTCAACGGCAACGGGGTGTTCATGCTCAAGGGCGCCGTGGCCTGCGCCGCCACCGCGCTGGGCATCTCGGAGCCCAGCGTCTACCGCTACCTGCAAAAAGTTCGCAAGGAGGGCTAACGAGCAAAATGGAGCGCGGCTCCACAAGCGATCCGTCACTTGACAAAAGACCCTGCAGCTCGCACGCGCTGCAGGGTCTTTTTGCATGTCATGTTTAGTTGTTGCCAACGCCTTAGAGGGCGGCGACGACCTCGATCTCGACCAGACCGCCAGCCGGAAGGGCGGCAACCTGGAAGGCGCTGCGCGCGGGGAACGGGGCCTCGAACTTGGAGGCGTAGATCTCGTTCACGGCGGCGAAGTCGGCGATGTCGGCCAGGTAGACCGTAGTCTTGACGACATCGGCAAAGGTGGCGCCGGCAGCGGTCAGCAGGGCCTCGACGTTGGCGAGGGACTGCTTGGCCTGGGCCTCGACGCCCTCAGGCATCTTGCCGGTTGCGGGGTCGATGCCCAGCTGGCCGGACAGGAACACCATGTTGCCGGCCTGGATACCGGGGGAATACGGGCCGATGGCTGCGGGTGCGTTATCGGAAGACACGACGGTCTTGCTCATGTTTTTCTCCTTACGATCAAATAGAGAGCGTGAGCGCGGCGTTCGCACCGGGAGGCACAATTCGGTCTGAACACCGCGCTTGATTGGGATAGTACTCAAGGTTTCCGTTTAATGCAAGAATATTATCAGCTTGCGAGAATATTTTATCGCCCAACGGTTTCCCCGAACCGCTGAACGGTTCTCCACGGGGTCAGCCAGCCCAAGCTGCTGAAGACTTTATCCCGCTTGGAGCACGGGCATCGCCTGCCGCAATGGCACCACTATACTTTTGAATATCTGAGCATTTTGAAAGGCAGGATATGACCGCAACCGCCAGTCGAACCACCAACCGCAGGCCCGAGCTTTTGGCGCCCGCCGGAGGGCCCGAGCCCTTTGCCGCCGCACTCGCCGCGGGGGCAGACGCCATCTACTGTGGCATGGGCAGCTTCAACGCCCGCCGCAAGGCAACCAACTTTACCGACGAGGCCTTTGAGCAGGCCTGCCGCGCCGCGCATCTAGCCGGGTCGCGCGTCTACGTCACGGTCAACATCGTCATCAAGCAGTCCGAGATGAGCGATGCGCTGCAACTCATCCATCGCTGCTCCACGCTGGGCGCCGATGCCTTCATTATCCAGGACTGGGGTCTGTTCTTTGAGGCCAAGCGCACCATGCCCGGCATCGAGACACATATCTCGACCCAGGCGAACATCCACGACGACCGCGGAACCCTTTGGTGCCGTGAGCAGGGCGCCGACCGCGTGACTCTCTCGCGCGAGCTCTCCATCGACGAGATCGCCGCCATCCACGACGCCGCGCCCGATGTCGACCTCGAGGTCTTTAGCCACGGCGCCATCTGCTTTTGCTACTCGGGTCTGTGCCTGCTTTCGAGCTTTGCCATGGCGGGCCGCTCGGCCAACCGCGGCATGTGCGCTCAGCCCTGTCGCCTGCCTTACGAGCTGATCGACGAGAACGGCCGCTCGCTCTCCCCTGCCGGTCGCGAGCGCGCGCTGTGCCCGCGCGACACCAACACGTCGCAGCTTGTTCGCCGTCTGTATGACGCCGGCGCCGCATCGCTCAAGCTCGAGGGCCGCATGAAGGCCCCCGATTACGTGTATTCCATCGTCGACGTGTATCGTCATCAGATTGATGACATGCTTGCCGGGGTCGCCGTAGATAAGGACGAGGAGGCCGCCCGTCAGCGCCAGCTCAAGCGCTGCTTCAACCGCGACTTTACGCACGCCTATCAGGACGGCACCTCGGGCGACGAGATGATGAGCTATGAGCGTTCCAACAACCGCGGCCAGATCGTGGGCACGGTGCTGGGCAGCCGCCCGGCCAACCGCGATGTGCGCGGCCTCAAACCCGACGACCGCCGTCGCCGCGCCGCCATCGCCCGCATTGAGCTGTTTGAGCCCGTGGGCAAGGGCGACCTGCTGGAGCTTCGCCACGATAACGAGTTTGACCAGTTCCTGACCACCATTGCCGCCGATGATGCCGCCGCCGGTGACATCATCGAATGTCGCGTGCCCCGCAGCATGCCCGAGGGCTGCCGCGTCCGCGTGATTCGCAGTCAGCGTGCCATCGACGCCGCCGGCGCCGCGCTCAAGCGCGATGTGCTGCGCCGCCGAGCTGTTGACGTGTCCGTCGTGGCACGCCTGGGCGAGCCGTTTACCGTCACACTCACCTGCTGTGACAACCCCGCGCTCACCGCCACCGCCACGGGCTTCACCGTCGAGGCCGCCAAGACCCGCGCCGTCGAGGCGGCAGACCTGGTTGAGCATGTGGGCCGCATGGGCTCCTCGCCCTTCGAGGCAGCGAGCTTTGACGTGGCGCTCGATGAGGGCTGCGGTATGGGCTTCTCCGCCGTGCACAAGGTGCGCGCTGCCGCCTGTAAAGCATTGGAGGAGGCCATTCTGGCACCGTACGAGGAGCGCGCGAAAACGCTCGAGCTGCCGGCGATTGTAACCAGTGATTCCCGCCCCGCGCCCGAGCACTACCGCGATGAGCCGCAGATCTGCGCCACCGTCACCTCGCTCGAGGCCGCCGAGGCCGCTCGCGCCGAGGGTGTAACGCGCATCTACATGACCACCGACGCGCTCGATGCGGCCGAGCTCTCCCCCGCCGATGCATTTGAGCAGGGCATCGTACCCGTGCTCGACGAGGTCTGCCGCGCCGTTGACCACGTACGCGTCGACCCGTGGGTTGTCGCCGGCGCCACGGTCGCTATTGGCAACATCTCTGAGCTTGCCCTGGCCGCCCAGGTTGGCGCCACGGCCGAGATTCGCTCTTGCCTGCCGGTGCACAACACGCCCTGCATGGAGGCGCTTGCCGAGCGCGGAGCCGGTGCGTTTTGGCTCTCGCCCGAGATCACACTCGACGAGATTGTCTTGCTCGGCGCCGCCGCGCCCGCGGCTCTGGGCATCACCGTCTTTGGCCGCCCGCGCGTTATGACGAGCGAGCACTGCATCCTGCAGGTGGCCAATGGCTGCATCCACGATTGTGCCAGCTGCCGTCTGCGCGCCCGCAAGCTGTCGCTCAAGAATATCGACGGAAAGGTCATGCCCGTGCGTACCGACATCCATGGCCGCTCTCGCTTGTACGACGCCTACCCCATCGACCTTACGCCGCAGGTACCACAGCTGCTCGACGCCGGCGTCCGTCGTCTTATGGTCGACGGAACCCTGCTCGAGGCCGATGAGATTGGCCGTGCC
>URUW01000032.1 GCA_900551205.1 uncultured Collinsella sp.
GCGACCAGGTCGTTGGGCCATTTGAGACCAATCTCGTTTGCAAGACCCTGCTTTCCGAGCGCCTCGAGCACCGCTAGGCCGCTGACGGCGGCAAGACCAGAGTACTTTGCAGGATTAACGCATGGACGCAGGACAATCGAAAGCAATAGGTTGCCGGCGGTTGAATCCCACTTGTGGCCGCGCCGGCCGCGTCCTGCTGTCTGAGCCCGGGCGGCAAGTCCTGTGCCGTGCGGCGCTCCCTGTTTTCCTGCTTCGAGCAGGTCATCGTTGGTCGATCCAGTTACGTCGACTATCGTTAATTTGGCATCCATAACGGCTGCTACCTCCTAAGTTAATAAGGCAATCGAGCAATGGTGTCGAGAGATAGACACAATGTGAAGCCTTTGTCGCATTTGGACAATTTAATGTTAACACGTCAACAAGGACTGAAATGCGCTATCCTCTCTTGGTCGATGTAAACACGTCAACAACTCAAAGGAGGTTAGTGATGGGTTTCACGATTCTTGGAACAGGCTCGGCGCTTCCTGAGCGCAGTGTTTCCAATGACGAGCTGTCTGAGTTCCTCGATACCTCGGATGAGTGGATTTTTACCCGCACAGGTATCAAGAGCCGCCACGTCTGCACCACCGAGTCACTTGACGACCTTGCCGTAGCGGCGAGCGAGCGGGCACTCCGGGTGTCCGGAATCGACGCGAGCCAGCTGGATCTGATCGTCTGCTCGACGACGACGGGTGATCACCTTGTTCCCGCTGAGGCGTGTGCCGTTGCTGAGCGACTAGGCGCGACGTGCCCTGCCTTCGATGTCTCGGCGGCCTGTGCCGGCTTCGTGTTTGCGCTCGATGTCGCCGAGGGCTATATCGCCCGCGGTCGCGCCGAGCGCGTGCTTGTCGTTGCTGCCGAGCAGATGACGCGCGCGCTCGACTGGACCGACCGTGCCACCTGCGTGCTCTTTGGCGATGGGGCAGGCGCCGCGGTGATTGAGGCTGGGGGAGACAGTCCCCTTGCCGTTGAGCTTTCGACGGCGCCCGACGTCGAGACGTTGCGCGTTCCCGGTCTGGTCGGCACCTCGCCGTTTAAGGCTTCCGCAGATAGCGCGAGCGTGCTGTCCATGAATGGCCGCCGCGTGTTCAAGTTCGGCGTCAACGCCATCTGCGACACGGTCCATAAGCTTGCGATCGATGCGGGCATTTCGGTCGAAGACATCGACCACTTTGTATTCCATCAGGCTAACGAACGAATCCTGAGTCAGGCGGTCAAGCGCCTCGGCGTGCCAGACGAGCGCGTGGTTCGAACGCTGCGCGAGACCGGCAACATTTCGAGCGCCTGCATTCCTCTTGCGCTTGACCGACTGACACGCACCGACGCACTGAATGCGGGCGACACCATCGCCTTGGTTGGATTTGGCGCCGGTCTGGATATAGGTGGCTATCTGCTTCGTTGGAAGTAGCCGCACATAGGAAATAAAAACGCCCTAGGGCACAACCAAAGGAGAACTACCATGGCAGATCAGAAGACCTTCGAGCGCGTTTGCGACGTTATCCGCGAGACCGCCGGCCTTGACGACATCGAGATGAAGCCCGAGTCCACGCTCGAGGAGATTGGCCTCGACAGCCTGGGCACCGTCGAGATTCTCGTCGCCGTCGAGGACGAGTTTGGCATCCAGCTCGATACCGAGGAGAACCCCAAGACGGTCGGCGAGTTCGCCGATACGGTCGAGGCGGCATTGGAGAAGTAGAGATGCTCAAGACTCCTCTCTGCGATCTGCTCGGCATCGAAAAGCCTGTATTCCAGGGTGGCATGGCCTGGATTGCCGACGCCTCGCTGGCATCTGCCGTGTCCGAGGCGGGCGGCTTAGGGATTATCGCGGCCATGAACGCCGACGCCAACTGGCTGCGCGACCAGATTCACGAGCTGCGCGCCAAGACGGATAAGCCCTTTGGCGTCAACGTTATGCTCATGAGCCCGTTTGTCGACGAGGTCGCACAAGTGGTGATTGATGAGCGGGTGCCCGTTGTGGTGACCGGCGCCGGCAATCCGACCAAGTACATGAAGGCCTGGGTCGATGCGGGCATCAAGGTTATTCCCGTCGTGGCTTCGGTGGCGCTGGCGCGTCTCGTGGCGCGTCGCGGAGCCACTGCCGTGGTTGCCGAGGGTACCGAATCAGGCGGCCATATTGGCGAGACCTCGACGATGGCACTGGTGCCGCAGGTTGTCGATGCGGTCGATATTCCCGTGGTTGCGGCTGGCGGCATCGCCGATGGCCGCGGTGTAGCGGCCGCCTTTATGCTCGGCGCTGCCGGAGTCCAGGTGGGAACACGCTTTCTGGTCGCAAACGAGTGCACCGTATCCGAACAGTACAAAGAGTTGGTGCTCAAGGCAGGCGACACGTCGACGCGTGCGACCGGTCGCTCGACGGGACATCCGGTTCGCGCCCTCAAGAGCCCCTTCACCAACGCGTATGCCAAGAACGAGGCGGCTGGCGCAAGCCCCGAGGAGCTCGGTGCTATGGGAACCGGTGCGCTGCGTAAGGCCGCCAAGGACGGCAACTACGAAGAGGGTTCGTTTTTGTGTGGACAGATTGCCGGCATGGTTAGCGAGCGCCAGAGCGCGCGTGAAATCGTTGACGATCTGGTCGATGGCGCCGTGCGCGTCCTGAAGGGTGCGTCCGCATGGGTAGCGTAGCGTTTCTGTTTGCCGGCCAGGGTGCCCAACACCCCGCGATGGGCGTCGACCTGATCGAGGCATCGCCGGCGGCCGCCGAGGTGTTCGCCATTGCCGACGAGGTGCGCCCGGGGACGAGCGAGCAGTGCCGGAGCGCCTCCAAGGAGGAGCTCTCGCAGACCGAGAACACGCAGCCGTGCGTGTTCGTTCACGACCTGGCAGCGGCTATCGCCCTGCGTGAGCGCGGCGTGGTGCCTGCCGCCTGTGCGGGATTCTCGCTGGGCGAGGTCGCCGCACTCACCTTTGCGGGGGTATTCGATACGCGAGCGGGCTTTGAGCTCGTGTGCGAGCGCGCGGCGCTGATGGCCGCGGCTGCCGAGCGCCATCCGGGCGGTATGCGCGCCGTCATCAAGCTCGATGCGGTGCAAGTCGAGGGCCTGGCAAAACAGGCCGGCGAGGACTGCTGGCCAGTCAACTACAACAGTCCGCAGCAGACGGTTGTGGCCGGAGCGCCCGAGGCGCTGCAGGAGCTCGACGTCCTAGTAAAAGAGGCCGGCGGCCGCGCTATGAAAGTCGCGGTGTCAGGTGCATTCCATAGCCCCTATATGGCCGAGGCGACTGAGGGGCTGGCGACGTATATCCAAGACGGCCACGCGCCGTCTTCGCTACTAATTCCGGTCATGTCAAACATGACGGCGGCGCCCTATCCGGCGGATCCGCGAGCAGCGTCGGATGTCTTGGCCAACCAGGTGAGCCATGCCGTTCGCTGGGTCGACACGCTGCATACTCTGCAGGATCAGGGCATCGACACGTTTATTGAGGTTGGCCCTGGCAAAACGCTGTCCGGCCTGGTCAAGCGTACGCTGAGCGACGTTTGCGTGTATTCGTGCGAAACAGCCGAGCAGGTCGCAGCTATTGCCGACGAGCTCGCATAGTCCACAGGGCTGTAACCCGAAAGGAATGACATGGGCAATTTGAACAACGGCACGCTCGAGCGCAACGACTTACGTCGCGTGGCACTGATCACGGGCGGTTCGCGAGGCATTGGCCGCGCCTGTGCAACCGGTTTGGCGGAGGACGGCTTTGATATCGCCGTCATCTATGCCGGTAGCGTCGATGTGGCGCGCGAGACATGCGAAGCCTGCGAGGCGGTTGGCGCCACGGCGCGCGCATATCAATGCGACGTGGCCGACCCCGCTGCCGTCAATGCCTGCATCGAGGTCGTGCTCAATGACTTTGGTTCGATTTGGGCGCTCGTCAACAACGCTGGCATCACGCGCGACGGCCTGCTCATGCGTATGGGCGACGATGCCTTCGACCGCGTGCTCGATGTCAATCTCAAGGGCACGTTCAATACGACGCGCGCGCTCACCAAGACCTTTATGCGCCAGCGCGGCGGTTGCGTCATCAACATGAGCTCGGTCGTGGGCCTGATGGGCAATGCCGGACAGGCCAACTACGCTGCCTCCAAGGCGGGCGTGATCGGCTTGACCAAGGCGGTAGCGCGCGAGCTTGCGCCCCGCGGCGTACGAGTGAACGCAGTCGCCCCCGGGTTTGTCGAGACGGATATGACGGCAAAGCTCTCGGAGAAGGTGCGTGCGGCGTGCGAGGAGCAGATTCCCCTGAGGCGCGTGGCGCGCCCCGAGGAAGTGGCCGGCGTGGTGCGCTTTTTGGCGAGCGATGCGGCTGCTTACATTACGGGCGAAGTCATACGCGTCGACGGCGGAATGGCGATGTAGAAAGCAAGCCGGTTAAGCGGCTTGGATGAGGAGACCATGATGGAACAGAGAGTTGCAATCACCGGCATCGGTGCCGTATCGCCGCTCGGCAACACCGCGCTTGCCACCTGGGCGGCCATGTGCGCCGGGACCTGTGGCATCGGCCCGATCACGCACTTCGATACCGATGCGTTTACCGTCAAGGTGGCGGCCGAAGTCAAGGGCTTTGACGGCAACGAGTACTTTGGCAAGCGTGACGCCAGGCATCTGGACCCCTGCGTTCAGTTTGCGATGGCGGCTTCGGACGAGGCAATGCACGATGCGGGCTTTGATGTCGAAGGCGCCATCGATCGTGAGCGCCTGGGCGTCTACGTGGGCTCGGGCGTGGGCGGCATGACGACGCTCGTCGACAACGTCCACACGATCGCCGATCGGGGGCCCCGCCGCGCATCGCCCTATATGATTGCGATGATGATCCCCAACATGGCTTCGGGCAATATCGCGATCCGCCACAAGGCAAAGGGACCGACCCTGCCAGTCGTGACTGCTTGCGCGACCTCGGCCCATGCGGTGGGCGAGGCGTTCCGCGCCATCAAGCACGGCTATGCCGACGCGATCCTCGCGGGCGGCGCCGAGGCGGCCATTATCCCCGATGCCGTTGCAGGCTTTACGTCCTGCCGCGCATTGACCACCAACCCCGATCCCGCGACGGCTTGCCGCCCGTTCGATGCAGGCCGCGACGGCTTTGTGATGGGCGAGGGCGCTTGCGTGCTGGTACTCGAGAGCATGGAACATGCGCAGGCGCGCGGTGCGCACATTTATGCCGAGGTCGTGGGCTACGGCAACACCGATGATGCTTATCACATCACGAGTCCCGATCCCGAGGCTGCCGGCATTGCCCGCGCGATATCGCTGGCGGTGGCCGAGGGCAACGTCAAGCCTTCCGAGGGCCTCTACATCAATGCCCACGGCACCTCGACCAAGCTTAATGATTCGTCCGAGACGGCGGGCATTAAGCGAGCGCTCGGCGAGGACGCGGCGCGCGCCGCACATGTCTCGTCGACCAAGTCGATGACGGGGCACATGATCGGTGCCACGGGGGCCATCGAGGTCATGGCCTGCGCCATGGCACTCGAGCAGGGCGTGGTGCCGCCGACCATTAACTACCACACGCCCGATTCCGCCTGCGATCTTGATTACACGCCCAATCGCGCGGTTCGCGCCGACCTTACCTGGGCGCTTTCGACCAACCTGGGCTTTGGCGGGCACAACGCCGCCATCGCGCTGCGTAGATATACGAGGAGCTAGAGCATGGATTCCAAAAGACTTGCCGAGATAGCCGATGTGATGGAGGACCGCGGCCTCACGCGCGTACGCGTTGAGGAGCCCGATGGCACCGCGGTCGAACTCGAGCGCGCGAGTGTGGCGCAGCCGGTTGCCGTGCCCATGCCTATGCCGAGCGCCATGGCCGCTCAAGTTGCAGCTCCCACAGTCGCGCCTGCCGCACCGGAACCCGCCACGCAGACACCTGCCGCCGCGCCGGAGCCCAAGGGCACCGAGGTGACTGCTCCCATGGTGGGCGTCTTCTATGCTGCCCCTGCGCCGGGCGACGAGCCATTTGTGCGCGTGGGCTCCAAGGTCAAGGCCGGCGAGACCCTCTGCATCATCGAGGCCATGAAGGTTCTCAACGAGGTGACGGCCGAGGCAGACGGTGAGGTGCTCGAGATCTGCGTGGCCGACGGCGACCTCGTGGAGTTTGGCAGCTGCCTCATGAGGATCGGATAGGTGATATCCATGAACAAAGAAGAGCTCAAGAAGCTGTTACCGCATCGCGAGCCGATGCTTTTGCTCGACGAAGCCGAGCTGGTGGGCGACGAGGCCCACGGCAAGATCACGATTACAGGCGACGAGTACTTTTTGCAGGGACATTTTCCGGGAAACCCGGTCGTTCCCGGCGTGATTCAGTGCGAGATGCTCGCCCAGAACTGCTGCGTGCTGCTGATGGGCGATGAGGAGGCGCGCGGCGCGACGCCGTTCTACACGAGTCTGGACAAGGTGCGCTTTAAGCGTCCGGTGCGCCCGGGCGACACGGTGGATCTAGTGTGCTCCATCACGCGTGCGCGCGGGCCGTTCCGCTTTGCGACGGGTACTGCGAGCGTCAACGGTGAGGTTTGCTGCCGCGCCGATATGTCTTTTGCACTCATGCACGAAAGTTAAGGAAGGCTCCATGTTCGACAAAGTGCTCATCGCCAACCGCGGCGAAGTCGCGGTCCGTGTTATCCGCGCGTGCCGCGATATGGGCATCAAGACCGTCGCCGTTTATTCCACGGCCGATGCGGACGCGCTACACGTGCAGCTTGCCGACGAGGCGTATTGCATCGGCGGCCCGCGTCTTGCCGAGAGCTACCTCAACGACGATGCCGTGCTCACCTGTGCCGTAAAGTCGGGAGCTAAGGCAATTCATCCCGGCTATGGCTTCTTTTCCGAGAAGGCGAGCTTCGTGCGCGACTGCGACAAGTTCGGTCTGGCGTTTGTCGGTCCTTCGGCCGAGGTGATCGACAGCATGGGCGACAAGGACGCCGCACGCCGAACGGCCGCTGCTGCGGGCGTGCCCATCGTGCCGGGCTGCGATTTGCTCAAAAGCCCCGAGGAAGCAACGGCCGAGGCCGAGCGCATCGGCTGCCCCGTGCTTATTAAGGCGCGCGCGGGCGGCGGCGGTCGCGGTATTCGCAAGGTCGAGCGCGTGGAAGATGCGGCAAAGGCGTTCATCGAGGCGCGTGCCGAGGGTGAGGCCGTTTTTGGCGACGGCGAGTGCTACATGGAGAAGTTCGTTGCGCCGGCGCATCACGTTGAGGTACAGATTATGGCCGATAAGCAGGGCCATGTGTTTTCGCTCGGCGAGCGCGAGTGCTCGGTGCAGCGCCGCAACCAAAAGCTGATCGAGGAGAGCCCCGCGCCGTGCCTCGACGGACGCGATGATATTCGCGCGCGCATGCACAAGGCCGCGCGCGACCTGGCTCGTGCCGTTGGCTATGAGGGCGCTGGCACCATCGAGTTTTTGTACTCAGATGACGGCAATTTCTACTTTATGGAAATGAACACGCGCTTGCAGGTGGAGCATCCGGTTACGGAGTTTGTGACCGATACCGACCTGGTTAAGTGGCAGCTGCGCGTGGCTGCCGGCCAGCCTCTGCCCTTTGAGCAGGAGGACGTACCGGTCCGCAACCACGCCATGGAGTGCCGCATCAATGCCGAAACGCCGGACTTTCTACCGTCATGTGGAACGGTCACCGCGTTGCGTGTGCCGGGTGGTCCGCGCGTGCGCTGGGATTCCGCCATGTTTACCGGAGCGAAAGTTCCGCCGTACTACGACTCCATGCTCGGCAAGCTCATCGTGTGCGCGCCCACGCGTGACGGTGCCATTCGCAAGATGCGCTCGGCCCTGGGCGAGCTCGTGATTGAGGGCGTGAGCGAAAATAGCGAGCTTCAGCTCGACGTGCTGGCAAACGACGAGTTTTTGTCGGGCATGTATCACACCGATCTGATGGGGCATCTCTATGCTGATGAATAGAAAAGCGAAGACGGTCAATGTCCTTGAGGGGCCGATAACCGAGTCGTGCGCCGAGTTCCCCGCGCGCCACGTGTTTGTCAAATGCCCGGAGTGCCGCCGTGTGATCGATGAGGCGCGCCTGCACGACAACCTCGAGGTCTGCCCTCGTTGCGGCAAACACTTTCGCGTGAGCGGTCGCGCGCGCATGCGCATGACGGTCGACGCGGGTACCTTTGAGGAATGGGATGCCAATCTGGCGTCGAAGGACTTCCTCTCGTTTCCCGGTTATGCCGACAAGCTTAAGAGCGTGAGCGAGCGTTCGGGCGAGCGCGATGCCGTTGTGTGCGGCAGGGGCAAAATCTGCGGCTGCGATACCGCGCTCTTCTTTATGGATGCCAACTTTATGATGGGCTCAATGGGCTCCGTGGTGGGCGAGAAGATCTGTCGTGTCTTTGAGCGCGCGGCCGAGTTGGGGCTGCCGGTCGTTGGCTTTACCGTATCGGGCGGTGCCCGCATGCAGGAGGGCGTGACCTCGCTCATGCAGATGGCCAAGATTTCTGCGGCGGTTAGGCGCCACGGCGAGGCGGGCGGCCTGTATATCACGGTGCTCACCGACCCCACGACCGGAGGCGTAACCGCGAGCTTTGCCATGGAGGGCGACATTATCCTGGCCGAGCCCGATGCCCTGACGGCATTTGCCGGCCCGCGCGTGATCGAGCAGAACATGCACAAGCGTCTGCCCAAGGGATTCCAGCGTTCCGAGTTTTTGCTGGAGCACGGCTTTTGCGATGCCGTTGTTCCGCGTGGTGAGATTGCGCTCACGGTAGGCGAGCTGCTGGCGCTGCACGAAGGGCACGCGCCCGGCCTGGGGGCACCGCATGAGATCGTGCATACGGGTCGTCGCGACAAAAAGCTGGGACACTTGTTTAAGCGCTCGGCCGCACCAAAAAGCGCGCTCGAAATCGTCAAACAGACTCGCTCGGCGAACCGCGCCACGGCAGGCGAGATGATCTCGTTGGGTCTCGACGGATTCGTAGAGCTGCACGGCGACCGCTACTTTGGCGACGACGCCGCCGTGGTGGGTGGCATTGGCTGGAAAGACGGACGCCCCGTAACGGTCATCGCCATCGAGCGCGGTACCACGACCAAAGAGCGCATGCGTCGCAACTTTGGTATGGCACATCCCGAGGGCTACCGCAAAGCGCGTCGCCTTATGCGCCAGGCCGAAAAGTTTGGTCGACCGGTTCTGTGCCTGGTCGATACTTCGGGCGCGTTTTGCGGCATCGGTGCCGAGGAGCGCGGCCAGGGCGAGGCGATTGCCCAGAATCTCATGGAGATGAGCGGCCTTAAGACGCCGATTGTCTCGGTTGTGACAGGCGAGGGTGGCTCTGGTGGCGCGCTGGCGCTGTCCGTGGCCGACCGCATCCTGATGCTCTCGAGCTCGGCCTATTCGGTCGTGAGCCCCGAGGCCTGTGCGTCGATCCTGTGGAAGGATACCGAGCGCGCGAATGAGGCCGCCGAGGCGCTTAAGCTCACGGCCCCCGATCTGTTGGCGCTCGGCATTATCGATGGCATTGTTGACGATAGGGGCCTGTCGCATGAGGAGATCGCCGGTGTCGTCATGTCCTCGGCATTTGATGCCTTTGATACGCTTGGGCAGCTCGACGACGCGACCCTCACAAACCTCCGCTACGAAAAGTACCGCGCAATCGGTCAGTACCGCACGATGTGACAAAGGGACAGCCCGCATGTCACATTGGGAAAGGCGTTCCATGTCACAAGTTTCTAACACCTCGTTTACAACGACGGTTTCATCAAACGCCATGGCCGTGGTGGACTATCTGTCCAAAAGCATGATGTCGGCGCTGCCGTTTATTGTCTGCGCGGCGTTGTTCCGCACCGCCGCCGTCATTATGGGCGAAGGCATGCTGGGCCTGTGGTCTGCCGATTCCGAAATCTATCGCCTGTTCTACAGTTGGCTCTATAACGCCGGCTATTACTTTTTGCCCATCTATCTTGGTTGGGCCGCTGCCCGCCAGCTCGGTTGCTCGGAGAAGCTGGGCATGATGCTGGGCGGCGTATTGATTGTGCCCGATCTGCTTAAGCTCGTTGATGCCGCATCGACGACGGGGGCATCGATGACTTTCGTGTATGGTCTACTTCCCGCGCCGGTCAACGATTACACGACGACTGTTATTCCGGTTCTCATCTCGGTGCCCGTGCTATGGCAGGTGGAGCGTTTCTTTAAGCGCACTATCCCTCAGGCTGTGGCGTTTTCTTTTGTACCGTTTGCAACCATGCTTGTCATGGTTCCGGTGTCGCTGTGTGTTACGGCGCCGGCAGGCAGCTATCTGGGCATGCTGTTGGGACAGTTTATGTTTATGCTTGGCAATTCCGGTGGCATCGTGTCGCTGCTCACGCTCATGGGGCTTGCCGCGGGCTGGGAGTTTCTTAAGATCGCGGGTGTCAGCAACGTTGTCCTATCGCTCGCCTATGCGCAGTTTATGAGTGTGGGAACGGATTCGTGCATCCTGATTGCCGCGACGATGGCGACGTTCGCCGTTTGGGGCATGCCTTTTGGCGCGTCGCTTCGCGTTGCGGATAAGGACGAGAAGGCGCTCATGCTGGGCTATTCAATCTCGGGTGTTCTTGGCGGCGTAAGCGAGCCGGCGCTGTACGGTTGCGGCTTTAAATATGGCAGGTGCCTGACGTGCATGGCCATTGGCGGCGCCGTCGGAGGCCTTGTTGCGGCCGTGGGCCACGTTACGGCCTATACCATCGGCATGACGAATGTCCTTATGGTCATTGGCTTTGCCACGGGCGGCATTTCGAACCTGCTGTGGTGCTGCGCTGCCGGTGGCACGGCATTTGCGGTGTCTGCGGCGCTGAGCTACTGCTTTGGCGTGGTGCCGGCGAAGGGGCAGGTGACGGGGGACGGAGCCGATTTGCCCGAAACCTCGAAGAGCGTGGCCGAGGCAAGCGCATAAACCTGTGCGACAAAGGGACGGTCCCGCATGTCGCATTCCAAGGCCGTGGCCCGTGTGGGTTGCGGCCTTTTTGTATCTGGGGGACAAAGTGGCTACACTACAATCCGTTTGAGCAATAGATATATAGGTAGTACCGTGGGGGCGGATGCAGATGGTCGAGTGGATTGTTCGTCGTGCGCAGGGCGACCGTGCACGCGTGGGAACGTTGACGGGCATGGTGTGTATTCTCGCCAATGTGGCACTATGCGCTGCGAAGGGTGCAATTGGCGTGCTGTCGGGATCGGTTTCAATCGTGGCGGACGCTATGAACAACCTGTCTGATGCCAGCTCGAACATCGTGAGCGTGCTTGGCTTTAAGCTGGCGGGCAAGCCGGCAGACCCCGAGCATCCTTACGGCCATGGCCGCTACGAGTATCTCTCGGGTCTGGTCGTGGCGGCGCTCGTGCTGCTGATCGGCCTTGAGCTTATCAAGTCCTCGGTTGAGCGCGTCATCCACCCCGAACCTGTCGAGTTCTCGCTTGCCCTGGTGGCAGTCCTTGCGCTTTCGATGGTCGTAAAGCTTTGGATGGCGGCCCTCAACCAAAAACTCGGCGATCGCATTGAGTCCGAGACGCTGCATGCGACCGCGCAGGATTCCAAGAACGATGTTCTAGCCACGGGCGCCGTGTTGGCGTGCGCGATTGTTTCGCAGGTGACGCATATCAATCTAGATGCATGGGTCGGCCTTGCCGTTGGCGCCTATATCGGCTGGAGCGGTTTTGAGCTCATCCAGGATACGGTGAGCCCGCTTTTGGGCCAGGCGCCCGATCCCAAGCTGGTCAAGCACATTCGAGACAAAATCATGAGCTACCCCGGCGTTTTGGGCGTCCACGACCTTATGGTTCACGATTACGGTCCGGGCAGGAAGTTTGCAAGTGCGCACGCCGAGATGGCGGCCGAGGCCAGCCCGCTGGAAAGTCACGACACGCTCGATAACATCGAGCAGTCGTTTAGGAACGAAGACGGTATGATCGTCACGCTCCATTACGACCCCATCGTGACCGACGATCCAAAGGTGGCGAGCATGCGTCTGCGCATCAACGCTATGGCTCAAGAGGTCGATAGCCGCCTCTCGATCCACGACCTACGCTGTGTTCCGGGCCCCACGCATACCAACGTGATCTTTGACTGCGCGCGGCCCTCGGATTTGACGATGAACGCCGAGGACCTAAAGCGCGCGTTGGCGAAACATGTCGAATCCGAATATCCCAAGTCGATTGCCAAGATCACGATCGACGAAGACTATGTCGGCCATACCCACGAGTAGGGCCGAGCCGATAAAGCAACTGATGCAGAAGGGGAGAGCATGAAGAAGCTGTATCTACTCCGCCACGGTCAGACGGAGTTCAACGTCAAAAAGCTGGTCCAGGGCCGCTGCGATTCACCGCTGACCGACCTGGGCCGCAAACAAGCGGGAATGGCAGCCGCGTGGCTCAAAGCCCACGGCGTCGTCCCCGACAAAGTGGTCTCATCACCCTTAGGCCGAGCCATGAACACGGCAAGTCTCGTCGCATGCGAACTCCTCGGTCCGGACGCCGCTGTCGAGCCCTGCGAAGGCATTATCGAGCGCGGCTACGGCACCTTCGAAGAAGGCCCCCACGACGCCCTGCCCACCGACGTCTGGGACCCCGGCGAGGACCTGATCTCATTTGGCGGAGAAGGAAGCCGCGCGCTGCAAGAGCGCGTGGTAGGCACCCTCACCAATCTCATGGGTGCTG
>URUW01000033.1 GCA_900551205.1 uncultured Collinsella sp.
AAGAGTGCGAAGGGCATCCGCGCGATCGGCGCAGATGCCCTGTGAAATCAGTTCGTCATCAAGACGCACGCGTTTCATGAATGCCATCAACCATTCGTATCCGGAGATGCGGCTAGCTATCCTGGGATTCGTTTGCCGCATCCTCATCGTATTCCTGCTCGAGCTTATCGGCCTCACGCGGCGTCAGCTCAAACTTGTCGACCATATCGACCGCGCGGGAGCCCAGCTCAATCGCTTCGTCAAACAGATCGAGTGAACGCTCCAAGGACGTATCCTTGGAGCGAACGGTAGCAATGATCTGGTCCAGACGGTCCGAGATCTCGTCAAAGTTGCGGACAGAACCCTCTGGCATGGCTACTCCTCGACGGAGTCGGCCTCGACGGCCTCAGCAGCGTCCACATCCTCGGCAAGTACACCGGCGGTAGCCTGAGCGGCAGCGACCTTGGCGGCAGCCTCAGCAGCCTGGGCCTCCTCGCGAGCGCGATCCTCGGCCAGCAGTTCCTGGTACAGGTCCTCACCCGGCAACTCCTCGCTGCGCGCGATCTTGCCCAGCACGCCGTTGACGAACGACGCGGACTGGTCGGTGCCATAGGCCTTGGCAAGTTCGACGGCCTCGTTGATCACGATAGCGTCCGAGACCTCTTCGTCGGTGAGGAAGCGCATCTCGTAGACGGCGATACGCAGCAGATTGCGGTCGGCGCCGGGCATGCGCATAAGATCCCAGTTCTTGGCGACGGCGCGCAGGGCACAGTCGATGCGATCGATATGCTCGTAGGCACCGCGGCACAGCTCCAGCGCATAGGGGTCGAGGGGGCCCTTCGAGATCAGGAAATCGCCCTCGAGGACGCGCTCGAGCGGGCTGTCCGTGGCCTCGGCCTGGAACAGCAGCTGCAGCGCCTGACTGCGGGCAAGCGTACGCCCGCGATAAACCTTAAGGCTCAAAGGTTACTCCTTGGGGAAAACGAGGCCGTCGATGCAAACGTCAACGCGCTCGACCTCAACGCCCACCTGGGCATCGATGGCAGCGACCACGGCAGCGCGAACGGCCTCGGCGAGTTTCTTGAACGGATAGCCAAAGAACACCACAACGCGCACGGTGAGTGCGAGCTTGTCGCCGACGACCTCGGTCTCGACCGCCGGCTCGGAAGCCGGGGCCTTGGACGAGAGCATCATGGAGACAAGGTTGGTGGCAAGGTCCTTGACGCCAACGGAGGCGATGCCCTCGACATCCGACACGGCGCGCGAGACGATGGCGGTCAGAACATCGGGCGAAATGCCGATGCCGTCAATCTTGATTTCCTGGGGCATGAGTCCTCCTAGAAGAGTTGGTTGCTAGACGCGGGAGACGAACTTGCCGTCGCGGGTGTCAACCTTGATGACCTCGCCCTCGTTGAGGTACATGGGGACCTGGATGACAGCGCCGGTGTCAATCGTGGCCGGCTTGGTGGAACCCTGGACGGTGTCGCCCTTAAAGCCCGGGTCGGTCTGGACGATGGTGGTCTCGATGAACATCGGCGGGGTCACGCCCATGAGCTCATCGTCGGCGAAGAGCAGCTGGCAAATGTCGTTCTCGCGCAGCCACTTGGAGTTCTCGCCCACCATGTCGTCGGGAACGGGAACCTGCTCATAGGACTCGTTGTCCATGAAGATGTAGTCGGTGCCATCGTTGTAGAGGTACTGGAACTCACGGGTGGTGAGCATGACGCTCTCGAACTTGGTGCCGGCGTTGCAGGTGTTCTCGACGACGCGGCCGCTCTTGATGTCGCGGGTCTTGTAGCGCACAAAAGCGCCACCCTTGCCCGGCTTGACATGCTGGAACTCGACGATGGTGTAGACCTTGTCCTTAATGCGGAGGCCGAGGCCGTTCTTGAAGTCGGCGGTAGAAATGGTAGGCATAGCGACCTTTCTTGTTATGGGCAGAACGCACAAGCGTCCAAATTACATACGACCGAAATTATACACTTGCAGACGGCGCCTGCAGCGAGCGCATAAAAAGAGAACGCGGGGCGTCCGAATTGCTCCGGACGCCCCGCCCCAAAAATCTATCGAAATGGGCTAGCAATCGATGACGTGCAGGTCGTGCGGGGTCTTGGTGAAGGGCTCATATCCGTTCTCGGTGACGACGCCGTAGTCCTCCAGGCGCACGCCGCCCACACCGGGCAGGTAGACGCCGGGCTCCATGGTGACAACCGAGCCGACCTCGATGATGTTCTTGCTGCGGTTAAAGTTGGGCAGCTCGTGGATGTCGATACCAACGCCGTGGCCCAGGCCATGGTTGTAGTAATCGCCATAACCGGCATCGCCGATGATCTTCTTGGAAAGCTTGAAAATGTCGTTGCCCTCGACGCCCGGATGGATGGCGGCGACGCACTCCTCGTGCGTACGGCGCACGAGCGCGTACAGGTCGAGCTGTTCCTGGGTAGGCTCGCCCATCACGACAGTGCGCGTCATGTCGGAACGATAATCGCAGTAGCCCGCGCCGTAATCCATGAGGACGAAGTCGCCCTTCTCGATGACACGGTCACTCGGCACGGCATGCGGGTTGGCGGTGTTGGGACCGCTCGCCACAATGGAACCGAAGGCCAGGCTGTCGGCGCCGTTGGCGAACATAAAGTTCTCGAGCTCGTTGCGAACCTGCTTCTCGGTCATACCGGGTTTAATAAAGCCGAGCATATGCTGGAAGGCGGCATCGGTGATCGACTGCGCATGGCGCATGAGCTCGATCTCCTCGGCATCCTTGATGGCGCGCATCTTGCGGATGTCGTCGTGCATCAACGGCAGCATGCAGGCGACAGAGCGGTCCTCCAGGCCGCGCTGAATGCCCTGGTAGAAGTTAATCTGCATGTCATCCTCGACAACGCAGACGCGGCACTTGTTGGCCGCGATCTTGCCGGCGACCCAGCCGGGAATGGTGCCCTCGTCCATGTCGTAGACCCAGGGGCTGCCGGCGGGCGTGTTCTCCTCAAAGCTGTTGAGGTAGCGCGAGTCGGTGTGGAACAGGCACTGGTCAGCCGTAATAAACGCGGCGTGCGGGAACTCGAAGGTGTAGTCGAAGACGCCCTTCACGCCCGTGAGCCAACGAAGGTTAGCCTCGTCGCGCACCACGATGGCATCGTAGCCACGCTCGACCATCAGGGCACGGACACGCTCGATACGACCGGCAGGACCGGCAGCAAACTCAGACATGCAGTTTCCTTTCTTGTTGTCTCTATATAGACGGGACGGGTCTCAACCGAACGACGGAATCGCATGCGATCCGCAACCGATTGAAAACCCGCCCCTCAACATGATACGAAAGACGATGGATGTCAATAAATCTTAGAGAAGTTCTTTGCGAGAAGCCAAGTAGGCGTGAACATGGCGCTCAAGAACCTCGTCCTCAACGCTCGTTAGACGAATGGCGCCGAGTGCCGCGGGCAGCGGCAACATGCTACGGTTTGAGCGGGCAAACTGCTGCCTGCGGAACTCCTCGATATATGCGACAGGCTCCAGATCGAAGGCAAGTTCCTCGATACCAAAGTCCTCCAGGCAGTCATCGACCTCAAAGACGTAATCGATATCAAAGTCGCAGGCATCATGTGCTAGGCGCGCCTCAAAGCGCATGCCCTCGGATAACAGCTGATAGGCAGGGACCTGCGAAGCGGCATCGCCCAAGCAGGCGCGCAGGGTACGCTCCCCCGTCTTGCCAAAATCGAGCGCATGGCGAGCGCTCGGGTTCGTGGCCATCAGTACGTCCTTACGGGCAGTCTGAGACCATTGAACGGCATTGACGAGCGCGACCTCCTCGCCCGCGAGAATCTCGGGGACGGTCTCAGTAAACTGATTCCAGCGGGACTTACTGCTCGAAAGCATGGTGCCAACAAGCACCACAAAGCCGAGCTTGAGGTCCTCGGGGTCCGCCTCACGAACAAGGTCGAGGTCACACACGACCAAGCCCGGTTCGGGACGGAACGCGATAGCGGGAAGCGCATTGGCCGACGAGGCGACGAGCGGCTTCATGGTCGTCGCGACCGTGAGCATGGCGTCGAAGGTCGTCGGCAACAGCGCGCACTCGGTTCGGCCGCACCACTGGTTGGCGCACCAGCTAACAACCGAGCAGGTTGCGGCATCGCCAACGGCGACAACCAGATCGTCGCAGGTAACGCCGTTGGCAGACAGGGCGCCAAAGATCGCATCGGCATCGGCCAGCGTGGCACCAGCAGGCGAAACCTCGAGGACGAGCTGCGACACGGCAAAACCGGCGTCGACCAGCGCATGCTCGACGACTTCACCAAAACGCTCGGATGTGGCGGTGTTCCAAACGACCATCGCGCGCTTAGGCTTGCCCACGGCCGAGGCAAACATACGCGACAGTTCATCGAACGCGCCCAATCCGACGCGGACATCGACGCTGCGGTTTTGGAAATTGATCAGTTGACGGCGAATCATAGCAGTCCACGCTCCAAAAGCATCTCGGCACAAAGGTAGGAAACGTCCTCGAAGGACTTGTTGCGAATATCAAGGGTAAGGTCGGCAGCCTGGCGATACAGCGGACGGCGATGCTCAAACAGGCGCGCGGCATGCTCAGGCGAGCGGAAATCGGGGCGCGTGTCGGACCGACGAATCTGGCGAATCGAATCCTCGAAGTCGCCCTCGAGGTACACGCACGTACCCATTTCGTGCATCAGCTCAATATTCACCGGTGTCTCGACGATACCGCCCCCGCACGAAACCAACAGGCTGCGCTCACTTTGGAGCGAACGGAGCGCCGAGGTCTCGAGCTCGCGAAAACGATCCTCGCCCTCGGTCTCAAAAATCTCGGTTACCGACTTGCCGCAACGGCGCACGACCAGGCGGTCGGTATCGATAAAACGCCGCTTGAACATAGTGCCGACGTTGCGCGCGAGCGTCGATTTGCCCGCGCCCAAAAAGCCGATAAAGAAGATATGGTCGCAGCCGTGTTTGGTGTGCTGGGACATAGCGTGACCTATTCCTCGCAGGGAAGGTCGCGAAGGGCCCGGCGCTCAAAGATACGGAAGATCTGCGTATACCACAGGTCCTGCGTCGCCTGCGGCTTTACCAGAATGGTATCGACGCCGGCGAAGTTGCCGCTCCACACGTCCGTGTAGAGCTGATCACCGATCAGTACCGCCTCGTCGGCCGTGGCGCCGAGACGCTTAAGACCCGCCTTGAGGGCAAACGGCGCCGGCTTCATGGCGTGGCTGATGGCCTCGAGTCCCAGCTCGCGTGCAGAGCTCATGACCTGATCGCGATGCCAGTTGTTGGACACCATGCACAGCTTAAAGCCTTTGGCGCGGGCGGCATCGAGCCAGGCGGAAACCGCGGCGGGAACCTGCTCGGTGTCGCGCGGCACCAGGGTGTTATCGCGATCGAGCAGAATGGCGCGTTTGCCGTCGGCCCACAGGGTATCAAGGTCGATGCGATCGACCGAGGCAACGTAACGTTTGGGGCTAAAAATCCTCATGCTAATTCCAAGACTGTTGATGCTCTTCGTAGGTTTGCGAGAAGTACTCCTCGTCCTGCGTAATGTAGAAATACAGGTCATCGGAGTCGGTCGGCTCAAGGGTGGCCTTGAGCGCCTCGAGCGACGGAGAGCAGATGGGCGTGGGCGGCAGGCCCTCATGCTTATAGGTGTTATACGGGCTATCGCTCTGGAGGTCGTCGGCGGTAACCTCGCCACCGGTGACATACATCATGGTCGCATCGCTGTTGAGATAGCGCAGGCCGTCGAGCTTGCCGGCAAGGCGGTTGTAGAAGACCGAGGCCACATGCGCACGTTGATCGACGTTGAGGCCCTCGCGCTCAACGATAGAGGCCAAGTTGACGATATCGTAGTCAGACATCTCCACACCGTAGCGTTCCTTGATCTTGGCTTCGCAGCTCGCAAAGTCAAGCGACTTGTACTCGGTCTTAAACTGATCGAGCATGGCGCGAATCACGTCATCAGCCGTCGGCGAATCGCCTAACGAATAGGTCTTGGGGAATAAGAAACCCTCGAGCGAATCGTTGGCGGCGCCCTTAAGGAAGCTATAGTCGTCCACGTAGTTAGAGGCCTTGGCCTGATTGAGGAAGTCTTCCTTAGAGATGCTGTCGTAGGCCTGGGCCACACGGTCCGCGACTTGATCGACTGTCAGGCCCTCAGGGATAGTCAGCGCATTGGAGCCCGCGTTGGGGCCTTCCATGAGCTGCTGGACGACCTTGGTCGCATCCATGAGCGTGGAGAACGAGTAGGTGCCAGGCTTAAGCGACATATCGGCGTTGAGCTTTTTCACCGCCGCGTAGTAATCCTTAGGATTTTCGACGATATGGTTCTCGGAGAGAATCGAGGCGATCGTATCGCCCGAAGCACCGTCGGGAATGGTCACCGTAACCTGCTGACCAGCCGTGACCTTCGTATCCTCACCGGTAAAGAAGCCCTTGACGGCAGGCACGACAAAGAAAGCGATAGCAGCAAGCGCGATTACGGCCACCACGACGCCGACAATCATAGGCACCAGGGAGCTTTTCTTTTGGGCACCGCGACGAGCATGCGTGTTGTAGCTCGAGCGGGTCGCCGGAGCAACGCCATGCGAGCCGCGAGCGTGATGCGAATGCGATTGGGGGGCCTGCGTTCTCTGGGTAGGTGCCTGCTGCTTAAAGCGAATACCGCCTGCGGGCTGAGCCGAACGAGCAGTGGGCTGCTGAGCCGCGTGAGAAGCCGGATGCTGAACCGAACGAGCAGAAGGCTGCTGACCCGTCCGTTGAACAGGTTGGGCCGAACGAGAGGAGGACTGCACCGGACGCGCGGCAGACTGAGCTGCGCGCTGGGTCGGCTGTGCCGGACGCTGGCCAGGCTGGGCAGGGCGCGGCGTAGGCTGCCCATAGCGATTCTGCTGGCGCGGATCGGAAGCGCTAGGCATGCGAAACCTCCTCGTTTTTACGATCGAGCCATGTCTGTAAGAACAGGCTGGCGGCGATCATGTCAATCTTGCCCCTCATCTGCTTTTCGTTGAGCCCCTGCTCGCGCAGGATTCTCTTGGCCTCCTGCGAGGACAGACGCTCGTCCTCAAACTCCAGCGGAAGCTCGAGCTCGTCGGCAATCTTTTGGGCCACGGCGGCGACGCGCTCGGCCTGGGGACCGGGCTCACCGGCCATGGTCAAGGGACGTCCGCTTACCAGGATATCGGGCTCATAGTCCTCAACCAGGTAACTGAACGTCTTGGCCATGCCAGTGACCTCGGCAGCCGGAAGCACCTTGACAGGCATTGCCATCTTGCCATCACGGCTCGAGACGGCAATGCCAATCCTGGTCTCCCCTATGTCCAGTGCGAGCGCGACCACAGCGACTACTTATGTTCTTAGGCGCCAAGCGCGGTCTTGGCGGCCGCGAGGGCATCGGCGATACCGGCGGCGTTCTTGCCACCGGCCTGGGCCATGTTGGGACGACCGCCACCGCGACCATCGACCAGGCCCGCGATCTGCTTGATCACGTTACCGGCGTGGAAACCGGCCTTCACGGCGTCATCGGAGCCGGCGGCGAGCAGAGCCGGGGTGCCCTTCTCGGTCACGCTGGCAACGACGCAGGCGACGGGGCCGGCAACCTTCTGGTGCACGGTATCCCAGACGTTTCGCAGGTCAGCAGCCTCAAGGCCCTGGAGCTCAGCGACGACGAGCTTGTAGCCGTCGAGCTCGACGGCGCCCTCGATGGCGCTGGAGACAGCATCGGAGGAGCCACCGGTCAGCGCCTTCTTAAGCTTATTGGACGTCTCGCGCAGCTCAGCCTGCAGGTTTTCCACGCGGGCGGGAACCTCATCCACACGGCACTTGAGCGCAGCAGCGGCGGCGTCGACGAGCGCCAGACGGTCGGCCATGTAGTCGAGAGCACCCTTGGAGGTCACGGCCTCGATACGGCGGACGTTCGAGCCCGTGGAGGACTCGGAGATGATCTTGAACAGGCCGATCTCGGCGGTGTTGGCGGCATGGGTGCCACCGCAAAGCTCACGGGAGAACGGCTGGTCCTCGGCGCCCACGGAGACAACGCGGACGACGTCGCCATACTTCTCGCCAAACAGGGCGACAGCACCGGCGGCCTTGGCCTCGTCGATGCCCATGACGCGGGTCACGACCGGCTTGGAGGCGAAGATCTGCTGGTTGACCAGGTCCTCGACAGCCTTGAGCTGCTCGGAGGACAGGGCCTCGAAGTGCGTGAAGTCAAAGCGCAGGTGCTCGGGCGTCACCAGCGAGCCAGCCTGGGAGACATGCTCGCCCAGGACCTGCTTAAGCGCGGCGTCGAGCAGGTGCGTGGCGGTGTGGTTGCGACGCAGGAAGCCACGGCGCTCGGCGTCGAGCGCGGCGGTCACGGTAGTACCGACGGTCAGCGTACCCTCGGTGACGTGGGCGACGTGAGCATACAGGCCGTTGTGGTTCTTGGTATCGGAAACGGTCAGCGCAACGCCCTCGGCGGAAAGCTCACCGGCGTCACCCTGCTGGCCGCCCATCTCGGCATAGAACGGAGTGTGGTCGAGCACGACCTCGACATCCTCGCCCGCGGCAGCGGACTCAACGGACTCACCGTTGCGAACGATAGCGACAACCTTGGCGCCCTCGATGACGTCGTTGTCATAGCCGTCGAACTCGGTCGCAGCGACCTTGTCCGAAAGCTCGACCCACACGTCATTGAAGCTGCCCCAGGCATCGCCCTTGGCGTTGGCGCGGGCGCGGGCCTTCTGGTCCTCCATGCAAGCGGTGAAGCCATCCATATCGACGTCGTGCCCAGCGGTACCAGCAATCTCGACGGTCAGGTCGATGGGGAAACCAAAGGTGTCGTGAAGCTTAAAGGCAACATCGCCCGGAAGGACAGCGCCGTCGGCGAGCGCGGCCAGGGCCTCGTCCAGGTAAACGCGGCCGTTGTCGAGCGTCGTTGAGAAACGCTCCTCCTCGGAGGCGACGATGCCCTTAACGAGCGCGACGTTCTTGAGCAGCTCGGGATAGGCCTCGCCCATCTGGGCGTTGACCTCGTCGATAAACTTGGTCAGGAAGGCGCCCTCGATGCCCAGCAGGCGACCGTGGAACACGGCACGGCGGAGCAGGCGGCGAAGGACGTACTCGCGACCCTCGTTACCGGGCAGGATGCCGTCGGAGATCATAAAGTCGACGGCACGGGAGTGGTCGGCGATGATGCGCAGGGAGCGGCTAGCACCGGAGTAATCGTCGGCGTC
Organism: uncultured Collinsella sp.; assembly: GCA_900551205.1. Lineage (GTDB taxonomy): Bacteria > Actinomycetota > Coriobacteriia > Coriobacteriales > Coriobacteriaceae > Collinsella. Next base: position 9,198 of record URUW01000033.1, read on the forward strand.
ATAGGTCTTGCCGCTGATCTTCTCGCCCAGCTTGATGAGGTGCTGCATCAGATCGCCGTCGTAGTTAGCGGTCTTGTGCTGCATGATGGCGGCCATGCGCTCCAGACCCATGCCCGTATCGAGGTTGCGGTGCGGCAGCTCCGGCATGGAGCCGTCCTCCTGGCGGTCGTACTGGGTAAAGACGAGATTCCAGAACTCCAGGAAGCGGTCGCAGTCGCAGCCGGGCTTGCAGTCGGGGCTGCCGCAGCCGACCTCCTCGCCCATGTCAAAGTAGATCTCGGAGCACGGACCGCAGGGGCCGGTGGGGCCAGCGGCCCAGAAGTTGTCGTCCTCGCCCAGGCGGGAGATGTGATCCTCGGCAACGCCCAGGGAGCGCCACACGTCATGGGTCTCGTCGTCTTCGGTAAAGACGGTGAAGTACAGGCGGTCGAGCGGCAGCTTGAACTCCTTGGTGATGAGCTCAAAGGCCCAAGCACAGGCCTGCTGCTTGGAGACGCCGCCAAAGGAGAAGTCGCCGAGCATCTCAAAGAAGGACAGGTGACGGCCGTCCTCGCCGATGCAGTCGATGTCGTTGGTGCGGACGCACTTCTGGCAGGAGATCGCGCCGATCTCCTTCATGGTCTTCTTGCCCTGGTAGTACTCCTTAAACTGGTTCATGCCGGCGTTGGCAAGCAGCAGCGAAGGATCGTCAGGGACGAGGGACGAAGAAGGATAGAGCTTAAGACCGCGCTCCTCAAAGAAGTTGAGGAACTTGGAGCGAATCTCGGCCGTAGTCATTGACGGGTAGTCAGCACTCATAGAGGGAATCTCCTCGGTTTCACATCGAAACAGTTCAAACGTAACGATATTACCATCCCACCGCGCCTGTGCAAAAAAGAGGGCCGCCAAACAGCGACCCTCCAGCGAAAGTGCACGTTATTTAGGTCTGTCAAATACTTTGAAAAAAAATGATTTCGGTATAATTGCATATAAGAATCGTCCGGAAGGAGCGATCGATGAATAGCAAACGGTTTGTCGTGAATGCACTAACCTCGGTAGCCCTTTTAGCAATCTTCGCTTACTCGAGCTGGTATGTGAACCAGCCGAGATTTGGCTACGCATTGTACGCAGTAACATCTGGCGATAAAGCGTATTACACCCTAAGCGCAATTGACGCCATCTTTTTCTATGTGGCTGGCCCCTTATCAATCGCTTTGATCGCGTTTATTGTTATTTACAACATCAAGAAACGCTAACAGGGCCAATTTGGAATCCGAATCGTCCATGGAGCCGTCGATGCCGGTTTTGGTGTCGTCGTCAGAGCTTGTGTCGTCGTCCTTGGCAAAGGGGTTCTTAAAGAAACCCGTCGCGTCGGGCTGCAGGCCTGAGAGCTTAATCCAGGGATTATCGAGCTCGGGCTTGGGCATTGCCTGGGCCTCGGGCGCGGTCTCGTTGCCGATAAGCTCGGACTCATAGATGAACGTATCGTCTCCGAGCGCGTCGTAGGCGGCGACCGGGTTACCCTCGGTATCGCGATACGGAGTGCCCTTAAACACGGCGCCGTCGTATGCCACGAGCTGACGGCCGGTCTCGTTCTCAAAGTAGTAGACGAAGATGCCCTTGAGGGCCGCGCACAGCGGAATGGCGATAACCATGCCGATGGGACCCATGAGTGCCGAACCGATAACGAGGGCCGTCAGGCTCATAACGGGATGCACCTGCACCGAGCTCTGCATGACCTTAGGCGAAATGACATTATCGGTGACATTTTGAGCCACCATGGTCACGACAAGCGTCCATAACGCCAGCATAGGGCTGAACATAAAGCCGAGCACCGTGGCGATCGCCGCACTCACCCAGGGACCGACAACCGGAACCAGGTGCATAATGCCGGTAAAGATAGCCATGAGTGCTGCATACGGATGGCCGATGATCGTAAAACCAATAAAGGCAAGAAAACCGCCACAGATCGATGTGATGACCATGCCACGCATGTAGCCGCCGACCGAACGCGAAAGGATGGCCACCATAAAGCGGTACGAGGTCTCCTTTTCCTGCCCGATGATGGCATGCGGGGATAATCGCAGGCCATCCAGTAGGCAAGCACCAGACCAAGGAAGATCACGAACAACTGCGAGGCCGTATTGGTGATGAGCGGGAACACACCGCGGCCAAGCTCGGCAGCGATCTGAGACACATACTTCGATGCCACGGTAACCAGCGACGAAAGATTATCGTCCAAATACTCCATGAGCGGCGTGTTGTTGAGCGTCTTGACATGCGAGACCATCTCGTTGAGGTCGCCACCCGCAACACGAAGCTGCTCGGGCAGGCGGCTCAGGACTTCCATGATCTGACCAAAAAGAATCGGCGACAAGATGCAAACAACACCGACGAGCACGGCAACAACAACAATAAGCGCTATAAGCGAACCGATGCCGCGATTCACGCCATGATGCTCGAGCCAGTTGGTGATCGGGGACATCACAAAAGCAATGATGGAACCGACTGCCAAAAATTCGATGACCGGTGCCAGGATGCCCATAAGGTTAAAGATGACGGCAGCGATGACAATGCAACCGACGACGGCCCAAATACGAAGCGTCAGAATGCGAGCATCGCGCAGCGTGCGGTCGGATTGTTGGGGGTGCTCATTCATGAACGAACCATCACTCCGTCGGGGTCGATCTTATCTTGAATCTTCTTAAGCGTGCGGCGCAGCAGACGCGAAACCTGCACCTGCGAGATGCCCAGCTTCTTGGCAATCTCGATCTGGGTCATGCCCTTCACAAAACGCAGCTCGATAACCTCGCGCTCGCGCGGCGAGAAATCGCGGATGGCTTCCTCGATTACCAGACGGTCATCGGTAAAGTCGAGCTCGTTGTCATCGTCGGCGTAACGATCGAGAATCGAAGGCGCATCATCGGAATCGGACGCACCGGGGGCCTCGATGGGCACCGAGGTGTAGGCCGAGGACGATTCCATGGCTTCGAGCACCTCGTCGACGGTTACGCCAAGATAATCGGCGATTTCCTCAACCTTGGGCGAACGCTGAAGCTCGTTGGTGAGCTTGTCGGTGGCCTGGTTAACCTTGGCAGAGAGCTCCTGCAGACGACGCGGCACGCGCACACTCCAGCCCTTGTCGCGGAAGTGGCGCTTAATCTCGCCCAAGATGGTGGGCGTGGCAAACGTCGTGAACTCGAGTCCGCGCTCGGGATCAAAGCGATCGATAGCCTTGAGCAAGCCCAAGTACCCGACCTGCAAAAGGTCATCGAGCGGCTCGCCGCGGTTCTTGAATTTGTTGGCAAGAAACCTTACCAGGTTCATATGGGACATGACGAGCTGCTCGCGAGCATCCGGATCACCGGTCTCCTTATAACGACGAAACAGCTCGCGGGTTTTCTCCTTGTCCCAAGCGGTCTTGCCGCTCCGGGAGCGTTCGGTCATATTAGATATCCGCCTTGAGGTCGAGGGAA
>URUW01000034.1 GCA_900551205.1 uncultured Collinsella sp.
CCTTTTTGGCAGGTTAGCGGAGCTTGCTGGTCTCGAAGTACTTGGGATATTGGTCCAGGACCTCGGTCTGGTTGCGGAACATCATATGCAGGTGCTTTCTGACCAAAAAGCTCGCCTCGATGGGGTCGCGACCGGCGATAGCGCGGCGGATTTTCTTGTGCTCGTTAACAATCTCCTGATTGTCGAGCCTCTGCGTGGCGGCGCGCAGCCAGCGGAAGCGCTCCAGGTCGGCATTGGTCTCTTCGAGCCACGACCAAACGGTGCTGCGACATGCGATGCTAAAAATCATGTGATGCATGAGGTTGTCGCTCAAAAAGAAGCCGATGCGATCCTCTTCGGCCATGGCCTTTTCCTGCAGCACGATGGCGCGGTCGAGCTGCTCGATGCCGGCCGACGTGGCTCGCGCACAGCACTCCACAATCACCTGCTTTTCCAGATGTTCGCGGATGTAGCAGGCACTCTCGGCAAGGGTGAGGTTGATGGGTGAGACGTAGGTGCCGCTCTGGGGCACGGTGCGCACCAGGCCTTCCTGCGCCAAGCGAACCAAAGCCTCGCGCACGGGCGTGCGACCCATATCCAGGTCGTCGCAAAGTTGCTTGACGCCCAGCTTTTCGCCCGGCTTGTAGTCCAGGTAGACGATTTTGCGTCGAATGGTGTGGTAGGACTGGTCCTGTAGGCTCGTTTCCTGCTCGCCGACGTGCATCGATTCTTCCATAGCGCCTCGCAACTGTTCTATCAAACTCATATGTCAGTTGTTAATTATGCCGCGAATCAGCTTTCCGCGGTGGGTAATTCGGCTGTTGCCCAAGAACTATTGCGGCATCTTAGTCTTTGTTTACGCAAGGCTGCGCTCAATGTTGCCGTATCATAAGCCGTCGCAAACGTGAAAGAGAAAGAAGGAATCCCATATGCAACTGGCGAATATCGTACGCGAGCGCTGGAAGGGCGTCTTGTTCTGCCTGATCATCGCTATCCCCGCAACGCTGCTCGGCAAACAGATTGAGGTGGTCGGTGGGCCGGTATTCGCCATCCTCTTCGGCATGGTTCTGGCGATCGTCTTTCCCAAGAATCATCGCGAACAGCTCGCCGCCGGTGTCACCTATACGTCTAAAAAAGTCTTGCAGTACGCGGTTATCCTGCTTGGCTTTGGCATGAACCTCTCCCAGATTCTGTCCAAGGGCGCCCAGTCGTTGCCGATTATCGTGGCGACGATCTCGACCTCGCTTGTCATCGCCTTTGTGCTCTGCCGCGTTATGAACGTGCCGAGCAAGATCGCGACGCTTGTGGGTGTGGGTTCGTCGATTTGCGGCGGTTCTGCCATCGCCGCGACCGCGCCCGTCATCGATGCAGACGATCGCGAGATTGCCCAGGCTATTTCGGTCATCTTCCTGTTTAACGTTATCGCGGCGCTCGTGTTTCCGACGCTCGGCGGTATGCTCGGGCTGACCAACGAGGGCTTTGGCCTGTTTGCCGGCACCGCCATCAACGACACCTCGTCCGTAACGGCTGCGGCGAGCGCCTGGGACAGCATGCATCCCGGCGCCAATGTGCTCGAGAGCGCTACGGTGGTCAAGCTCACCAGGACGCTGGCCATTATTCCCATCACGTTGGTCCTCGCATGCTGGCAGATGCATCTGGCGCGCAAGGCCGGCGGCGACGCCAAAAGCACGTTCTCGCTTAAACGCGCGTTTCCCATGTTTGTGCTGTTCTTTGTGCTGGCGAGCGTAATCACCACGGTGCTTCAGCTTCCCGTGTCCATCACGGCGCCCATCAAGGAGCTGTCGAAGTTCTTTATCGTGATGGCCATGGCGGCTATTGGCTTTAATACCGATATCGTCGAGCTGGTCAAAAAGGGCGGCAAGCCCATCGCGCTGGGCTTTTGCTGCTGGATTGGCATTGCGTGCATGAGTTTGGGAATGCAGCACGTGCTGGGAATCTGGTAGAGGAGTAGCTTATTCGCGTGCTGGTTGCTGGTGGGCGCAAGCTTGCGGTGGAGCGATAGGAGCTCTTGCGGGTATGGCTTGTCCGCAGGTTTATAAGTCCCGAAGAGCTCTTATCGCCCCGCCAGGATGGCGATGCGGGGCAACACCTATACTCGCAGGACGGCGCTTTCTGCCCTATAGTGTTTGGTGAGCAATATCGTTCAATTTTGAAACACTCGGTCGTGCGACCGTCGGCGGTTGCACGTCGCCGCGGACAGGGGCAAATCATGAATAGCGATGCCAAGCTGAACATCTTGACCGAGGCCCTGGCTGCTGCCGGGGCCTCGGCATTGGCAATCGATGCGCGTGGGGACGTCGTGATTTCGACCATGAATGACGCGGCGCTTGAGCGGGATGTGGCGGCTTTTGTCGCTGAGCGCCTCGGCCGTATAGGAGACGGCGCGCGTCTGGTTATGGGGCGCGCGGGTACGCGCCTGAGCCTGACCGTTCGCCCCACCGACAAAGAGGGTGGGGGCCTTTGGGTCGTCGTGGTCCGCGAGGTGCGCGGCGCCGCGGCACATGCGGGCATCGAGTGGCTCAACGCCGACGAAGTTGAGGCCCGCTACGAATCGAGCGCGTACGGCATCGTTGAGGGGGCGGCCTCGGTAGCTGCGCCGGTCGCCGAGAGCTACGCGCGCGGTGTGCCCCTTATGCTCGAGGGCGAGCTGGGAGCGGGTCAGATCGAGATCGCCAAGCGCCTCTATCTGGACGGTCCTTTTGCCGATCAACCCTTTGTTGCCGTTGCGCTCGATGAGCTTACCGATCGCGGTTGGCGCCACGTGCTCAAAAGCGCCGAATCGCCGTTGTTCCAAACGGGGCTGACACTTTGCATTGCGGGCTGGAATGCGGTTGGCCCCCAGCGCCTTCGCGAGCTCGTTTCCACGATGGCCGACACCGCGTTGGCGACGCGCTGCCATGTGGTGCTGACGGCGAATGACATGCCGGGCGGCAGCGAAAGTGATCAAGCCGCCTTTGTGACCGAGCGCTTCGCCTGTGCGGTGAGCGTGGCGCCGGCAATCGTCGAGCAGGGAGCCGCGTCGACGAAGGTTGCGCGCTATTTGGAATATCTCGCTGATGCATTTGAGACGGCAGCGCCCACGCTGTCTGCCGCGGCGACGAAGGCGCTCGATGCTTACCGCTGGCCGCGCAACTATCTGCAGCTCCGCGAGGTCTCGGAACGACTGTATATATTGGTGGGGACGGGCACGGTGGATCGCGCTGTGGCGGAGGAAGTGCTCGCCCAAGAGGACGTGATTAAGACCGCAACCTTTGGCGCCCCGACACTCGAAAGCGACCTGTATATCCTGCGACCGTTGGCCGATACCGAGCGAGATATCGCGCATCTGGTTGTAGATCATCTCCACGGCAACCGAACCCGTGCGGCGGAGGTGCTGGGCATAAGCCGAACAACGCTGTGGCGCTTGCTGAAGGACGATGACCGTTGAGCGAGGCGCCCGTGACCGCGCGCGACGCGTGTGCTACAGTCCAAAGCGTTATTGTTTCGATTTGGTTACGGCGTGCGGGGGCGTATGGCTGAGACTACAAAACCGAGCCGCAGAAGGCGGAGTGCCGCGCCGGTCAACCGACGCACAACACCGGTGACGTGGGGCAAACACGCCTCGGGGTTTGATGGCTCGTTCAAGCGCACTAAATACGGCTATCCTTCGGCAAGCGCCCGCTTGGCCATGCAGACAGAGTCCTCGTTGTGGGGCCGCAAACGCGTGGTGGGCTCAAAGCTCAAGCACGACGGAACGCTCGGTTACATCAGCCGCGGGGCGGCTCGTCGCAGCGGACTCAATCCGGCTGGTTGGCATCGTTATGTTCCGATCGCGGTCGTCGTTGCAGTGATCGTCATCGCGCTCGCAGCGCTTGGCTACGCCGGCGGTGGCGCCAACTTGGACGCGATGTTTAAATCGCCCGAGCTCGCGCATGCAGGCACAGAAATTGTCGAGGGCGCTCAGACCCAGACGGGCGTCGCGCCCCAGCGCGGTATCGTTGCGGCGGCCTCTACCATCGCCGACGCTCAAAAGGACGAGGACGAACAGGGCGACGGTGCCGAAACGACTCAAACGAACGAAACGACGACAACTCCACCGGCAAGATAAGTTGCGAGCGGGTCCGCCGTTCGTTAGAACGGCGGAACTAATTACTTTACATACACCACGTTGTCGCGGCGGGGTTTGGGCTCGGGTAGCGTGTCCTCGGCATAGCCCAGAATGCAGTGACCGACACCGCGCAGGTTGCCGTCGGCGGGCAGGCCCCAGCTGGCCAGCAGCTCCAGGCCCTCGGGCGAGTCAAAGACCTCGTGCGCGCGGTGAATCCAGCACGAATCGACACCCAGTGCATAGGCGGCGTTGAGCAAGTTGCCCATGGCGAGCGAGCCGTCTTCCAGATGCGTGGGCACGCTGCGGTCGACCAGTACCACCACAACGGTCTTGGCGCCATAGAAGGGGTCGCTGTTGCTGCCCATGACCTGGGCGTTGAGCTGTGAGAGACGCTCGACGGTCGCGGGGTCGGTGACGGCGACAAACGTCACCGGTTGGCGGCCCATGCCGCTCGGTGCATATTGGCCGGCTTCGATAATACGTGCAAGCTTTTCGGCCTCGACGGGACGATCGCTGTATTTGCGGCAGCTGCGGCGGTGGATGAGCGCTTCGATAGTCTCCATGGTGTCTCCTTGCGGTGGCGTTGCAGATGCCCCGTTCATACCCGTCGGGCTCAAACGATAGACGGTCAATTGCCCGGCCAAAAGGGTAGATTCCAATTGGGAAAGTAGGTTTGCATAAAAGTACCTTCAGAATGTGACAAACAAATGGGATGGTTAAACGTTTTATCCCGTCTACCCTGCGGTTTTTTACCACTTGCCTAAATGACGAACGCATAACCTCTGATAAAGGTTTTACTAAAGGAGTACCAGCGTTTATCAATGCGCCGTGGTGGCGCCGGGCCAGGAGGTAACATCATGTTCCAGGCTGGAGATGTCGTCGAGACCGACTTCGAAGGATTTCTGAAGCTGCTGCGTTCCAAGACGCGCGCTTTTGTGACGATTGACGATCACGAGTACTACATCACGCACACCGATGGCTATTGGCGTGTTCAGGATTGCGAGGCCCTCAACGACAAGGGCCACTTTACTGACTGCTCCGAGCTGGTCAACACAGTCTGCGAGGTCGTCGAGCTGCCGTGGATTGCCGGCAAGAGCCTGCATGACAGCTTCTCGGGCGCTACGGTCTATGAGGCCGTCGCCGCTTAACGGGCAAACACATCGCTATTCTCGCGTGACCGCCGGCGCCGCCCCCGCGCCGGCGGTCTTTTTTTGTCGATATGCTATGTAGAGCCGTCCATATATAACGAGCTTATTGACGATAGTCAAAACTCGGACTAATCTAGAAAACAAATTGGTCAAAAATCGGACAATCGAATGGTGGGATAGATGGATAGTGCGGTTACGCTGGTCGATTTCGACCGGATGCTCAACGGACTCGACCATATCTATTCGGAGTTCTCGCGTACCTGCGGCCTTTCGGACTGCGCCTATTGGATGCTTGTCGACGCCAGCACGGCGGGCGGTAGCGTCGCCGTAAGTCGACTGACAAGCGAATGGTTCTATAGCAAGCAGACCATCAATTCGGCCATTAAAACCTTGACGGCGCGGGGTTTCGCCACGCTGGAGTTTGCCGAAGGCAGCCGTAAGAACAAGGTTGTGCGCCTGACCGATGAGGGCAAGCAATTTGCCGAGCACTATGCGCTTCCGGCGGTCAAGGCCGAGCAGCGTGCCTTTGGCGCGCTGGAGCCTTGGGAGCAGCGTGAGATATTGCGCCTGATCGGAAAGTTTTCCCGTGTACTAGGGGATGAGTGCGAGGCATTTAAGCAGCAGATGGCTGCCGAAAAACAAAGTGAGGGGGAGTCGTGCGACTCTTAATGAGGTTTTTGAAGCCGTACCGGGGCCTGGTCGCGGTGACGCTGCTGGTGCTGTTGGTGGATAACGTCGGCACGCTGTTGGTTCCCACGATGCTGGCGAACATGGTCAACACTGGCATCACCACAGGCGATGTCGATTACATTTTGCGCAACGGCCTGTACATGCTGATCGCGACCGGCATGGCCAGCGGCGGTGCGGTACTGGGCTGTTATCTGTCGGCGCGCCTGGCCGCCAACGTGGCCTGCGATATCCGCAATGCCGTGTACGACAAGTCGCTCGAGCTCGCGGCCAGCGACTTTGAGCGCTTTGGCACCGGATCGATGATCACGCGCTCGCTCAACGACATCAACGTGATTCAGCAGGCCATCCTGCAGACGATCCAGCTGGTGCTGCCGGTGCCGTTCTTGGCCGTCGCGGGCATCATTTTTGCCTGGCTCATCGATCCTGCCATGGGCACGCTGCTGGGCGCGGTGGTTGCGATCGTGCTCGTGATAGCGGTCTTTACGGTGGCTAATGCCGCGCCGATTTTTATGCGCTTGCAGAGCTTTATCGACCGCATGAACGTGGTGTTGCGCGAGAACATCGTGGGCGTTCGCGTCATCCGCGCTTTTAATAAAGAGCGTCACGAGGAACAGCGTCTGGATGAGGTGTTTAGCGACTACGCGGACAACGCCATTAAGGTCAACCACCTGTTTGTGGGCCTTGATAGCTCCACCTTCTTTTTGATGAACATTGCCGAGGTGGCGGTGCTGTGGGTGGGCGGCAACCGCGTGGGCGCCCATGCAATGCAGATTGCGAGCATCTCCGCGGTGCTGGAATATGCACTCCTGATCCTGTTCTTTGTGATGATGGCGCAGATGGTGATACTGACGCTGCCGCGCGCCGCGGCATGTCTGGCTCGCGCGCAACAGGTGCTGGAGATTGAGCCGAGCATCGTGGACGGCGAGCGTACGCTGGGCGCGGGCGCGTTCGACTCAAAGGACGGATCGGATGCGGTCGCCGTGTTCGACCACATGTCGTTTCGTTTTGACGATGCCGACGAGGACACGCTGTGCAACCTGAGCTTTACCTGTCGCCGCGGCCAGACGACCGCGATCGTCGGCTCGACGGGCTCGGGCAAGTCGACGGTGGCAAAGCTGCTGTTGCGCTTCCACGATGCCACCAAGGGTGCCATTCGCCTGGACGGCGTCGATCTGCGCGAGCTTTCGCAGGGTGAGATTCGTGGGCGCATCGCCTATGTGCCGCAGAAGGCATGGCTGTTCTCGGGTACCGTGGCGAGCAACCTGCGCTTTGGCAACGAAGACGCGACCGAGGCCGATATGCTTCATGCACTCCAGGTTGCCCAGAGCACCTTTGTACTCGACCAACCGCAGGGGCTCGATACCCCGGTGGCGCAGGGCGGCACGAACTTCTCGGGCGGCCAGCGCCAACGTCTGGCCATTGCCCGTGCGCTCATGAAGCATGCCGACCTGTATATCTTCGATGACAGTTTTTCGGCCTTGGACTTTAAGACCGATGCGGCGCTACGCCATGCGCTACAGGACGAGACGCGCGACGCCGCGGTGCTCATCATCGCGCAGCGCATCTCGACGATCTTGCACGCCGACCAGATCGTCGTGCTCAAAGACGGCGAGGTCGTAGGTCTGGGCACCCATGGCGAGCTAATGGAAACGTGCGAGGTGTACCGCGCTATCGCGGAGTCGCAGATGAAGGGAGGTGAGTAGCATGACCGAGGAGTTCAAGAAGTGCAGCGACGCTATCGATTGGAACGCTGCGGACGCCGCCGAGAAAACGGCTGGCCAGGCTGCCGCGGTGCTCGAGCTGGATGACGCCGCCAAGGCAGCGGCCGCGCGCGAAGCTCGCCGCCAGGCGCTCTACGAGGAAAACGAGCGCGCCGAGGACGAGCGTGCCCGCGCCGAGGCGGAGCGCATGCGCGACGTGGACGACGAGGACGAGGACGAGACGCCTCGGGATACCTGGGCGACGGTGCGCCGCTTGTGGAGCGAGGCCGCCGGCGACCATTGGCGCTTCTATATCGTGTTCGCGAGCATCGTGTTCTACGCCATCTTCAACACCGCCGCGCCAGCGTACAGCGCCCACGTCATCGACGAGCTGTGGGGGCATATGCAGGTGGCGTTTGCCAACGACACCACCTTCAGCATTACCTGGGAGCATTGCGGCAAGACCATTTTCGTCTACTTTATGATTTGGACGGCGGCTGCCTCCTTCTATGCGTTGCAGAGCTTTTTGATGTCGAGTGTGGCCGAACGACTCAACCTGCGTCTGCGCAACCGCATCGCGCAAAAGCTCAGCCGTTTGCCGCTCGCCTATTTTGATGCGCACCGCCCCGGCGAGGTGGTGAGCCGCGCGACCAACGACCTAGACAAGATGTCCGAGAGCATGCAGCGCGGATTGCTGCAGCTGCTCGTGTCGATTGGTACGGTTGTGGGTGCTGTGGGCGTGATGTTTGTGTTCAGCGTTGAACTTACGCTCGTCTTTTTGGGCTTTACGGCCCTGTCGCTGCTGGTGACCAAGGTGGTTTCGCGCCGCACGCACGACGTGACGGGCGAGCGCCAGGAGTGGGTGTCCAAGATTACGAGCGCGGTCGAGGAGGGCTACTCGGGCCGTTTGGTGATTCGTGCGTTCAACCGCGAGCGCCAGAGTTCTGCCGAGGTGCACGAGGCTTCGGGCGAGCTGGCGCACGTGAGCGCCAAGGCCGACTTTATGATCAACGCCGTCGGTCCCGCGGTTCGCTTTATCGGCCGCCTGGCGCAGATCGTGATTGCGCTCGTGGGTTGCAGCATGCTGGTGGCCGGACAGATGACCGTCGGCGTGTTCCAGGCGTTCTTCCAGTTTATCTACGAGGCGTCCGAGCCCATGACGCAGCTGTCGTTTACCTTTAACTCGCTGCAGAGTGCGCTGGCGAGCGCGGAGCGCGTGTTCGACCTGCTCGATGAGCCCGAAATGGAGGCCGATCCGCTGCCGGGCGAGGCCGCCAAGCTGCCGGGTCGCGTGGAGGGCCGCGTCGCCTTTGAGCATGTGCGCTTTGGCTATGCGCCCGACAAGCCGCTCATGCGCGATGTGTCGTTTACCGCCGAGCCGGGTCAGAAGATCGCAGTGGTGGGAACCACGGGCGCGGGCAAGACCACGCTCATCAACCTGCTCATGCGCTTTTACGAGATTGACGGCGGTCGCATTACGCTCGACGGCGTGGACACGAGTCGAATGGATCGCGGCGAGCTGCGGCAGCAGTTTGGCATGGTGCTGCAGGACGCCTGGCTGTTCGATGGCACGATTGCCGAAAACATCGCCTACGGTTGCCCCGAGGCGACGCGCGAGGAGATCGTTGCGGCCGCCCGCGCCGCGCAGGTCGACTTCTTTGTGCGTACCATGCCGCAGGGCTACGACACGCATGTGGCCAACGATGCCGAAAGCATCAGTCAGGGTCAGCGTCAACTGCTGACCATTGCGCGTGTGCTGCTCAACAACCCGGCGATCCTCATTCTGGACGAGGCTACGTCGAGTGTGGATACGCGCACCGAGCTTGCCATCGGCCGTGCCATGGACGCGCTGATGCGCGGACGCACGAGCTTTGTGATTGCGCATCGCCTGTCGACGATCGTGGATGCCGACCTGATCTTGGTCATGGATCACGGCAACATTATCGAGCAGGGAACGCACAAGGAGCTGCTGGCTGCCGAGGGCGCCTACGCCGACCTCTACCTGAGCCAGTTCGCATAATGTGACAAAGGAATAGTCCCTTTGTCACATCAGGAATAAGGCGCGCCGGGGATGGGTTCCCTGGCGCCTTTGCGTTGGGTCCGATGTTTTCGGTGATCGCCCGTTTCTAGCGTTCGTCCGCGAGCTTGGCGACGAGGGCCTTAAGCTCGGCCACCTCTTGCTCGAGCTCATGTACGCGGCGGGCATTCTCGGTGATGCCCTGACGGTTGAGGGCGCTTTGCTCGGCGGCATCGTCGGGCATGTATTCGCGGTGCTGCTTGGCGTCGAAGCTTTCCTCGAACACACGGCAGCCGTTGCGCTTGATGATGCGGCCGGGCACGCCCACGACGGTGCAGTTGTCGGGCACGTCTTTGACGACAACCGAGTTGCCGCCGATTTTGACGTTGTTGCCGATGCGAATGTTGCCGAGCACCTTGGCGCCTGTGCCCACGGTGACGTTGTTGCCCAGGGTGGGGTGGCGCTTGCCGGTCTCGTTGCCGGTGCCGCCGAGCGTGACGCCCTGGTAGAGCATGCAGTTGTCGCCCACAATGGTGGTTTCGCCGATGACGACGCCCATGGCATGGTCGATAAAGAAATGCTTGCCGATCTGTGCGGCGGGATGAATCTCGACGCCGGTGATATGGCGGGTGATTTGCGAGAGCACGCGGGCGAGCGAGCGATGACCATGCTCCCACAGCCAGTGCTCGGGCACGTGGTTCCACTTGGCGTGCAGGCCGGGGTAAGAAAGGAAGATGACTAGGCCGTTTTGCGCGGCGGGGTCCTGCGTCTGGACGGTCTTGATGTCCTCGCGAATGGTATTGATAAAGCTCACCAGCCGCCCTCCCTTAGCGCCGTGACAATGCAATTCAATAAAGTATAGCGATTCGCTAGGGATTAGAAAGGGCAATCTTGCCTAGCTTTGCGCGACAGGTGTCAATTATGCAAACTTGCTGGTAATGGAGTCATGCTTTTGTAAGGCCGTGCGTGTGGCCGCGTCGCGACCGTATACTGGTCAACTTGGACGTGTCCGCGCCCACAACTGAGAGGTTTAACTTCATGGGTTTCATCAATTTTATCGCCGAGCTGCTTAAGGATCCGCGCACCGCGATCGCCAGTTGGATTGCCGCCGGTCCGCTTATGGCCTACGGCTGCGTGTTCCTGATTATCTTTATCGAGACGGGCGTGGTGTTCTTCCCGTTCCTTCCCGGCGACTCGCTGCTGTTTGCCTCGGGTTTCTTTGCCCACAACGGCGGCTTTAACATCGTGGCTCTGCTGGCCGTCGCATGGACGGCTGCCATCTTGGGCGATCAGTGCAACTTTATGATCGGTCACTTCTTTGGTCAAAAGATCATCGCCTCGGGCAAGGTGAAGGCCATGACGCCCGAGCGCATCAAAAAGTCCGAGGACTTCCTGGACAAATGGGGCCACCTGGCCATCTTCCTGGGCCGCTTCTTCCCGTTTATCCGCACCTTTGTGCCTTTCATCGCCGGCATGGGCGGCATGCACTGGCGCAACTTTGTCATCTTTAACGTGCTGGGCGGCATTACCTGGTCGACGGTCTTTACGCTGCTGGGCTACTTCTTTGGCGGCATCCCCTTTGTGCAGGAGCACTTTGAGCTGCTGATTATCGGCATCGTCGCCGTGTCGATCATCCCGACCGTGGTCGGTCTGGTTAAGGCTAAGCTGGGCAAAAAGAACGCGTAGCTCGAGCCAGCGCGCAAACCGTACCGTTGAGGCCCGTCACCCTTTACGGTGGCGGGCCTTTCTGCTTCGGTCAAATGAAAATACTTTACTTAGTTAAAGAAAAGCGTTTTATCTGATGCGTGTGCGGAGTACAATCTCGTGCATGCGAATCGACGTGTCATCGGCTTTGATGCTGCCCGCGTGTCCTGCCCGGCTCTACGCTCCGGGTATGCGACGTTGCGACGCGGTCGGCCCCGGTCCTTGCGTGCGGGTTCGCGAGTATGCAACTGTGTATGTAAGGAGCGACATATGACTGTCGAGAAGAAGGATGTCGATTGGGGTAGCCTCGGCTTTGGCTACATGAAGACCGATTACAGCTACGAGGCTCATTGGAAGGATGGCGAGTGGGACGAGGGCGGCCTGACCACCGACCACACCCTGCATGTCTCCGAGTGCGGCGGCATCTTCCATTACTGCCAGGAGGTCTTTGAGGGCCTGAAGGCCTACACCGCCGAGGACGGCAGCATCGTCTGTTTCCGTCCCGATATGAACGCCGAGCGTATGTATAACTCTGCCCAGCGCCTCGAGATGCCCCCGTTCCCCAAGGACAAGTTTGTTGAGGCCGTCAAGCAGGTCGTTTCTGCCAACGCCGCCTGGGTTCCGCCCTTCGGCTCCGGTGCAACCCTGTACGTGCGTCCGTTTATGATCGGCTCTGGTGACGTGATCGGCGTGGCTCCCGCTCCTGAGTACACGTTCCGCATTCTCGTGACCCCGGTCGGTCCGTACTTTAAGGGTGGCCTCAAGCCCGTCAAGCTGCGCGTTTCCGAGTACGACCGCGCCGCACCGCACGGCACCGGCAACATCAAGGCCGGCCTGAACTACGCCATGTCCCTCAAGCCCACGATGGAGGCTCACCGCGGGGGCTATGCCGAGAACCTGTATCTCGACTCTGAGTCCCGCACCTATGTCGAGGAGACCGGCGGCGCGAACGTTCTGTTCGTGAAGGAGGACGGCACGCTCGTCGTTCCGCAGTCGCACACCGACTCCATCTTGCCCTCCATCACCCGTCGTTCGCTCGTTCAGGTTGCCGAGGACCTGGGTATGACCGTCGACCAGCGTCCCGTCGAGTGGGCCGAGGTCAAGGCCGGCACCTTCGTTGAGTGCGGTCTGTGCGGCACCGCTGCCGTTATCTCTCCGGTCGGCGAGATCGACAACAAGGTCTATGGCGCCGACGAGACCGTGACCTTCCCGGCTGGCTACACCGAGATCGGTCCTGTGATGAAGAAGCTCCGCGAGACCCTGACTGGTATCCAGTCCGGAGCTGTCGAGGACAAGCACAACT
>URUW01000035.1 GCA_900551205.1 uncultured Collinsella sp.
GCTGCGCGAGCTGATCGGCGCCACCAACGAGATCAACGCGCTGGCCTATAACGCCCCTACCGACACCAAGGAGGTCGTGGAGCTGGCCGAGAGCAAGCTGCTCAAGGTCACGGCGCGCGAGGTCAAGTCGAGCTACAAGACGCTGACCGAGTTTATGGTCGAGGCCTATAACGAGGCCGAGGAAGTGTGCCAGGCCGGTGGCCAGGCTGCGGGCGTGCCCACGGGTTTCCCGTCGCTCGACCGCATGCTCATGGGTTTTCGCGAGGGTCAGCTCATCATTATCGGTGCCCGTCCTGCTGTAGGTAAGACGTCGTTCGCCCTGAATCTGGCGCTCAACGCTGCCGCCGCTGGTTATACCGTCGGCTTCTTCTCGCTGGAGATGTCGGGCAAGGAAATTGCCCAGCGTCTGATCTGCGCCTACGCCATGATCTCGATCAGTGACTTCCGCATGGGCCGCATTAGCCCCGAGCAGTGGGCCAATATCAACGAGGCCACGCAGACCTTGTCTAAGCTCGATATTCTGATTGACGATACGCCCGGCACCACAGTGACCGAGATTCGCGCCAAGAGCCGCCGCATGCTCCACAACAAGGAGAAGGCCATCATCATCCTGGACTACCTGCAGCTGGTGAGTCCTCCGCCGGGACGCCGCTCCGAGAGCCGTACCGTCGAGGTCTCCGAGATGTCGCGTGGTCTGAAGATCATGGCCAAGGAGCTCAAGATCCCGCTCATCGCGCTGTCGCAGCTCTCGCGTCAGGTCGAATCCCGTACCGGCAAGCGCCCGCAGCTTTCCGACCTTCGTGAATCGGGCTCCATCGAGCAAGACGCCGATATCGTTATGTTCTTGGACCGCTCCGCCGACGAGGCCGAAGCCTCGCGCGACGATCGACCCGACGAGGGCGTTACGCGTATCGTCGTGGCCAAGAACCGTTCGGGCCCGATCGGCGACGTCGACCTGATGTTCCTGCCGGCATCCACCAAGTTCTATGAGCTTGATGGGGCACATGCCGAGGAGTAGGACAGGCGCCCGTTGCACGGGTATACTGGGAATGTTTTGTGCTTCTGCGTGCCGGCGTGGCGCGTAGACAGTCCATGAATGTAAGGAGTAAACATGCCGTCAACCGTTTTGGTCGGTGCCCAGTGGGGCGATGAGGGCAAGGGTAAGATCTGCGACCTGGTCGCCGGCGACTTCGATGCCGTCGTGCGCTACTCGGGCGGCAACAACGCCGGCCACACCATCGTCGTCAACGGCAAGAAGTACGGCCTGCACCAGGTGCCCTCCGGCATCATGTATTCCGACCATGTGTCGGTGATCGGTAACGGCTGCGTCGTCAACCCCAAGGTTGTCCTTGAGGAGATCGACATGTTCGAGGCCGACGGCATCACCACCAAGAACCTCAAGATTAGCGGCAACGCGCATGTCATCATGCCGTACCACATCGACCTGGATGGCGCCTTTGAGCAGAAGCTCGGCAAGAAGAACATCGGTACCACCAAGCGCGGTATCGGTCCGTGCTATCAGGACAAGATGGCCCGCATTGGCCTGCGCATGCAGGATATGCTGGACGAGGCGCTGTTCCGCGACAAGCTGGAGACCGCTCTCGCCCGCGTGAACCCCGAGCTTGAGCTCATCTACAACCTGCCCACCTACACCGTGGACCAGATTTGCGACGAGTACCTGCCCATGGCCGAGCGCCTGCGTCCCTACATCACCGAGACGAGCCTGCTGCTCAACAACATGATCGATGAGGGCAAGGACCTGCTGTTTGAGGGCGCCCAAGCGACGTTGCTCGACATCGACCACGGCACCTATCCGTACGTGACGTCTTCCAACTGCACCGCCGGCGGCGCCATCACCGGCTCCGGCGTGGGCATGAAGAACGTCGACCGCGTGCTGGGCGTCATGAAGGCCTATATCACCCGCGTCGGTTCGGGCCCCATGCCCACCGAGCTTTCCTATGAGTCCGAGGCCGGTCACACGCTGACCGAGGAGGGCTATGAGTACGGTGTGACCACCGGTCGCCGTCGTCGCTGCGGCTGGTTCGACGGCCCCATCGCCAACTACGCCTCACGCGTCAACGGCCTCACCGATATCGCCCTGACTAAGCTCGACGTGCTTTCGGCCTTCGACACCATCAAGGTGTGCGTGGCCTACGACGTCGATGGCGAGCGCTACACCAGCGTGCCCGAGCATCAGGTGCGCTTTGAGCATGCCAAGCCCATCTACGAGGAGCTCCCCGGCTGGAAGTGCGACATCACCGGTTGCCGCAGCTTTGATGAGCTGCCGCAGGAGGCTCAGGACTACGTGGCGTTTATCGAGGATCTGGCACACACCCGCGTGACGTTCATTGGCGTCGGCGCCGGTCGCGAGCAGATCATCAACCGATTCTGGAAGTAATCGGGACTATTTGGTTATTGCGATATACCCCTTTGCAGCCCAAGCGGGCGGCCGAGGGGTATATTTGCTTGCAAAGGGCTCGCGCGGAGCGGGCCATTCATCCATAGAGGAGGCACCCTTGAAGGCGGACACTCAAACCATCGACATCCTGTTGTTGGGCAGCGGCGGCCGTGAGCATGCTTTGGCAGCTAAGCTCGCAGCATCACCGCGCGCCGGCAAGCTCTACATCGCGCCGGGCAACGGCGGCACCGCGAGCTGCGGCGAGAACGTTGTTCTCGACGACTGCGATCCTGCGGCCGTGGCGGCGTTTGCGCAGAGCCACGGATGCGGACTCGTGGTAATTGGCCCCGAGGCTCCGCTCGTGGCGGGTGTGGCCGACGCCGTGCGCGCGGCGGGTATTCTCTGCTTTGGCCCGGGTGCCGAGGGCGCCCAGATGGAGGGCTCCAAGCTGTTCTCCAAGCAGCTCATGGAGCGTGCCGGCATTCCGACGGCCGCCTATGGCTCGTTTACTGACGAGGCTTCGGCTCTCGCCTATGTGCGTGAGCAGGGTGCCCCGCTGGTCGTGAAGGCTGACGGCCTGGCCGCAGGCAAGGGCGTTATCGTGGCGACTGAGCTCGAGCAGGCCGAGGAGGCCGTGCGCGAGTGCTTTGGCGGCACCTTTGGCGATGCCGGCAACACTGTGGTTATCGAGGAGATGCTTGTTGGTCCCGAATGCTCGCTTTTGGCCTTTACCGACGGCAAGACCGTGCGCCCCATGGCCACCTCGCAGGACCACAAGCGCGCGCTTGAGGGCGACAAAGGCCCCAACACCGGCGGCATGGGCGTTTACAGCCCGGTGCCCATCGTGACCGACGAGGAGCACGCCACCATGGTGGCGGTCATGGAGCAGACCGTGGCCGAGCTTGCTGCCGAGGGCATCGACTACCGCGGCTGCCTGTACGGCGGCTTTATGCTTACCCCCGCCGGCCCCAAGGTGCTGGAGTTCAATGCCCGCTTTGGCGACCCCGAGACGCAGGTCGTGCTGCCGCGCCTCAAGAACGACCTGGTCGAGGTTATGCTCGCCTGCGCCAACTGCGAGCTTGATCAGATTGAGCTCGACTGGCGCGACGAGTGGGCCGTGGCCGTTGTCCTGACGAGCGCGGGCTATCCCGGCAGCTACGAGAAGGGCAAAGTCATCACCGGCATCGCCGACGCCGAGGCCATGGAGAACGTGACCGTGTACCATGCCGGCACCGCCGTGGTGGACGGTCAGCTCGTGACCAACGGCGGCCGCGTGCTTGCCGTGACCGCGCTGGGCGACACGTTCGAGAACGCTCGCAACCTTGCCTACGAGGCCTGCGAGAAGATTGATTTTGAGGGCAAGACTCTGCGTCACGACATCGGTCTGCGCGCGCTGCGCGGCCGCGACGCCTGGGATGCCTAAAGTCCGAGAGGAATGAGACGGATGGACGAGAAGAACGAAGAGCTCGTGGACGCGCAGATCGTCGAGGAAGATAGCCGCGCGTACGGACACGCCGAGGGCGAGCCGGGTGGCGAGGTTGTCGACGAGCCGATGCTGGTGCTGGGCGATGACGACCCGCACGATGCCGAGCTGCACGAGAAGATTCTTTCGGAGGAGTGCGCCTGGAAGGGCAAGATCCTCGACGTCCACCGTCTTGAGGTTGAGCTGCCCAACGGCCACCGTAGCGCCCGCGACATCATTCGCCATCCGGGCGCGGCGGCCGTTGTGGCGCTGACCGAGAGCGGCAAGATTGTGCTGGTGCGTCAGTACCGCACCGCCATCGACCGCGTGACGGTCGAGATCCCCGCCGGCAAGCTCGACCCGGGCGAGGATCCGCTCGATTGCGCTAAGCGCGAGCTGCACGAGGAGACGGGCTTTAGGGCCGGCCGCATTCGCTTTTTGACGTCGATTGTCACGTCCTGCGGTTTTTGCGATGAGATCATCCACATCTACTTGGCTACCAAGCTCGAGTTTGATGCGCCCAACCCCGATGATGACGAGTTTGTCAACGTGGACCTGGTGCCGCTGCACGAGCTGATCGACGCCGTGCTCGACGGCAAGATCGAAGACGCCAAGACCGTCGTGGGCGCCTTGGCCTGCGATAGCATCGCGCACCGCCTTGGGGGCGCGGAGCTTTAACGAGTGGGGATAGCCCTGGGACAAGTACTGCTGATTGCTTTGTCCCAGGGCCTTACGTTGTTGATATTTCTTTGAGGATCACATGCTGAAGAGGTTTCTTTCTTACTACAAGCCCCAGATGGGGCTTTTTGTTGCTGATACTGTTTGCGCTCTGGTGCTTGCCGCCATTGACCTGGCGTTCCCCATTATCCTGCGCAATTTGACCGGTGGGCTATTTACCCAGGGTCAGGCTGCCATTATGCGGGCGCTCGGTATGATCGCGGTGGGCTTGGTGCTGATGTATGCCGTCCGCTGCGCCTGCCGCTACTTTGTGAGCTATTGGGGCCACGTGATGGGCGCGCGTATGGAGTCCAAGATGCGCGAGGACCTGTTTGACCAGTATGAGCGCTTTAGCTTTGCGTACTTCGACCGCAACAGCTCGGGCGACATGATGAGCCGCGTGGTCAACGACCTGTTCGATATCTGCGAGGCGGCGCATCACGTGCCCGAGTGGATCATCATCTGCGGCATCGAGATTATCGGCTCGTTTGTGATCCTCTTTACCATCGCCCCAGTGCTGGCACTCGCCATGGCCGTGGTGACGGCGGCGTTTGCGGTCATCATGTTTTGGCAGAACATGCGCATGCGCGAGGTCTTTAGCGACAACCGCAAAAAGATCAGCGGCATCAATGCGCAGCTGCAGGATTCGCTGGCGGGCATGCGCGTGGTCAAGAGCTTTGCCAATGAGGAGACCGAGCGCTCTAAGTTCCGCGCCTCAAACAATCGCTATCTTTCGTCCAAGGAGAACATGTATCACGCCATGGGCGTCTATACCGCGACGTATGGCCTGCTCTCGGGTGTGCTCTATGTGATCGTGGTGCTGCTGGGCGGCTGGCTGGTCGCCCAGGGACAGCTGCAGGCGGTCGATATGGCGACCTTTGCACTCTATATTTCGCTGTTCTGCACGCCGCTCGAGACACTCGTCAATTCGGCCGAAACGTATCAGAAGGCTATCGCCGGGTTTAAGCGTATGGACGAGGTGCTCTCGACTGCGCCGGATATCCAGGACAAGCCGGGCGCTACGGATCTGCAGGTGATCGCCGGCGCCGTGGAGTATCACGACGTGTGCTTTAACTACGAGGATGTTGAGCTGGGCGAGGGCGATGCCGACGAGCGTCCCGTTATCGACCATATGGACCTGTCCATCAAGCCCGGGCAGACCATCGCTTTGGTTGGCCCTTCGGGCGGCGGCAAGTCCACGACCTGTTCGTTGCTGCCGCGCTTTTATGACGTGGCTACCGGATCCATTAGCATCGACGGCCAGGACGTGCGTGATGTGACGCAGCAGAGCCTGCGCCGTGCCATCGGCCTGGTGCAGCAGGATGTCTATCTATTTGACGGTACGATCGGCGAGAACATCGCCTACGGCAAGCCGGGTGCTACGGCAGAAGAGATCGCCGAGGCCGCCCGTCGCGCCAACATCGATGCCTTTATCGAGTCGCTTCCACAGGGCTATGACACGGTCGTGGGCGAGCGCGGCAGCCGTCTTTCGGGCGGACAGAAGCAGCGCGTTGCCATCGCGCGTGTGTTTCTCAAGAACCCCAAGATCCTGATTTTGGACGAGGCGACGAGTGCTTTGGATAACGAGAGCGAGGAGGCGGTGCAGGAGTCACTCGAAGAACTGGCGCGCGGCCGCACCACGATTATCATCGCCCACCGTCTTTCGACCATTAAGCATGCCGATGAGATTGCGACCGTTGAGCATGGTCGCGTTGTGGAGCGTGGCACGCACGAGGAGCTTCTCGCCCGTGGCGGCACCTATGCCCGTTACTATCGAATGCAGTTCGAAGGTGCGCGTGCGCACGAGCTCGACTGATTGATATGACAGGAAGTTTATGGCTGACAAGAACCCTTTGACTCCGGAAGAAGTGACGGAGTTATTCTCCGAAATCGATGCATCCGGTGTCTTGGATCCCACGCTTGCCAAAAAGCGCACCGAGCGCATGCGTGAGAAGGAGGCTGCGGCCAAGCGCGGTGACAAAGCTGCGCTAGCGCAGCTGCGCAGCGAGGACCGCGCGAGCCAGGCAAAACATATCGACCCGCTGTCCGAGGACGATCCTTCGGGCTCGCAGGTGAGCCATACCATTACGAAGACCGCGATGGCCGTGGTCATTGGTATTTTGGTGCTGATCGTGGGCATGCAGATTGGCTACGGCGTGATGCGTCGTCTGAACACCGCCAACTTGTCCGAGAGCGTTTCGGTCGATACCGTTTCGACGGCGCTGAAGGGCGGCCTTGAGTGGGGCAACGGCTTTACGCAGTTCCCGCTCGACTTTACCGTCGATGAAGCCGATGAGCGTACGGGCACGGTCGAGGTGACGGTGTTGGACACATCGTCTGCCAACGAGCTCGAGCTGCTGTCCAACGGGCAGATCCAGGCCGCGGCACTTGCGACCAACGCGCTGCTCAACGATAAGATCGACCGCGTGGTGTATAACGTTCACGCCTATATCGACGAGGATAGCAACATTCAGCACGATTCCTTCTTTGGCATGTTCCCCGCGCGAGGCCACCAGAGCGCCATCCTGACGTTCGTGTGGACCAAGAGCTCATCCAACGCCACGAATATCGACTGGAAGATGCGCATCGTGAGTATGGATGACACCATCGCCGAGCGCATTCAGAAGCAGGTGAACTCGGTGTCGTCGTTGATTGAGGACCCGGTGGTGAGCCAGACCAAGATTGACGAGGAAAAGGCCGAACGTGACCTGGAGCATCGTCTGCATGGCCGCGAGATTTTCCGCGGCGGCAAGCCCGATCGCACACCGTCCGAACTGCTGGAGCAGGACAAGATAAAATAAGACGCCATCATCCCGCGTGAGCCACAAGCCCCGCGGGATGATTTTTAATCCCCGTCCCAGAAAAATCATTATGCATAGAAAGTCATAATTATCATTTCGTAAACATTTCGATGAAATTAACGCCATGAGGCATGCTTGCGGTTACAATACCGCGAGGCCTAACTACACACCTTTAAGCCGGTCCTGTGAGACCGGGAAGGAGAATTATGGCGAACAACCATACTGCGGGCGCTGCCGCCCGCACCTTCGCGCCCAGCGAGCTTTGCCAGCGTATGCTGGCTAAAACCAGCAAGGGCACCTGCGGTCCCTGCATCCTGTATCTTGAGGATGGGACCATTTTTTATGGACGCGCATGCGGCGCCGAGGGCACCGCGACCGGCGAAGTCTGCTTCAACACCTCGCTCGAGGGCTACTTTGAGGTTATGACCGACCCGAGTTATGCCGGCCAAATCGTAACCATGACCTATCCGCAGATCGGCAACTACGGTATCGACGAGACCGACGTCCAGTCGGCCTTCCCCGGCGACGCCGTGCGCCCTGCGAGCGCTCCGGCTATGCGTGGCATGATCGTTCGCGACATGTGTGCCACGCCTTCTAACTGGCGCTCGGCCGTCAGCGTGCCGGAGTACCTGCGCGCTCACGGCATCGTCGCTATCGAGGGTGTCGACACCCGCGCTCTGGTGCGCCATCTGCGCGACAACGGCTCCAAGATGGGCATTATCTCGACCGAGATCTTCGACGTCGACGAGCTTGCCGAGCGTCTGGCCGCAGCGCCCACGCTGGTAGGCGAGAACCTGGTCAAGACCGTAAGCTGCCCCGCGCCTCACGAGTTTGTGGCCGCCGACCTGCCTGCCACGCATGACTTTGCGCTTTCGGCTGCCGCTCCTGCCCGTCACAAAGTGGTCGCCTACGACTGCGGTGTGAAGCGCGGCATTCTGGAGGGGCTGGTCCGCGCCGGCTGCGACCTTACCGTCGTGCCGTGGGACACGCCTGCCCGGCAGGTGCTCGACATGAATCCCGACGGCGTCTTTTTGTCCAATGGCCCCGGCGACCCCGATGCCGTGGTGGAGACCTACGAGCAGGTGCAGCAGCTGATCGGCAAGGTGCCGGTCTTTGGTATTTGTCTTGGTCACCAGATGATCAGCCTGGCCTGCGGCGCCCAAATGGAAAAGCTTAAATTCGGTCACCGTGGCGGTAACCAGCCGGTTATGAATCTGGTGAGCCGTCGCGTGGAGATCACCGCGCAAAACCACGGCTTTGGCCTGCTGTTCCCCAGTCTGGGCAAACTGATTCCGGAGCTTTCCGGCGGCGAAACCGAGCATGCGGCCGACGGTGACCTGCGCGCCTGGGTGCGTCGCGGCATCGCGCCGGTCGTGATGAACGAGCGCTTTGGTCGCATTCGCCTGACACATGTGAACCTCAACGACGGCACCGCCGAGGGCATCCAGCTGCTCGACGCCCCGTGTTTCTCGGTCCAGTACCACCCCGAGGCTTCGCCTGGCCCCACCGATGCCCACTATCTCTTTACCGCCTTTACGCGACTCATGGACGGCGAGGAGAACTACCTGGACATCGACACCGCGAAGGACCGCCTCGCCGGCTGGAATTTCGCCGAGTCCGAGAACGCTGCGACCGAGGAGAACTAACATGCCGAAACGTACTGACATCAAGCGTATCCTCGTCATCGGTTCGGGCCCCATCGTCATTGGCCAGGCCTGCGAATTTGACTATTCCGGCGCCCAGGCCTGCAAGGTGCTCAAGGAGGATGGCTTTGAGGTCATCCTGGTCAACTCCAACCCGGCGACCATTATGACCGACCCGGGTCTGGCCGACCGCACCTATGTTGAGCCCATCACCGCCGAGTTTATCGAGCGCGTGATCAAGAAAGAGCACCCGGACGCGCTGCTGCCCACGCTGGGCGGCCAGACCGGTCTGAACGCCGCCGTCGAGCTGGCAAAGGACGGTACGCTCGACAAGTACGGCGTCGAGATGATCGGCTGCGACCTGGCCGCTATCGAGCGCGGCGAGGACCGCAAGCTCTTTAACGAGGCCATGGCCGAGATTGGCCTGGAGGTCGCGCGCTCGGGCTATGCCTACAGCGTGGCCGACGCCGAGACTATCGCCGAGCGCGTGGGCTATCCCTGCGTACTGCGCCCGAGCTTTACCCTCGGCGGCGCCGGCGGCGGCATCGCTCACACCCACGAGGAGCTTGTCTCCATCGTGAGCCAGGGCCTGGAGCTCTCGCCCGCCCACGAGGTGCTGGTCGAGGAGTCCATCGAGGGCTGGAAAGAGTATGAGATGGAGGTCATGCGTGACCACGCCGGCAACGGCATCATCGTGTGCTCCATCGAGAATCTCGACCCCATGGGCGTGCACACCGGCGACTCCATCACCGTGGCGCCGGCGCAGACCCTCTCCGACCTGGAGTATCAGCGCATGCGTGTCGCCTCGCTCGCCATCTTGGAGAAGATCGGCGTCGAGACCGGCGGCTCCAACGTGCAGTTTGCCGTGAACCCCCAGACCGGCCGCCTGATCGTCATCGAGATGAACCCGCGCGTGAGCCGTTCGTCCGCGCTGGCCTCCAAGGCCACGGGTTTCCCCATCGCCAAGGCCGCCGCTCGCCTGGCCGTGGGCTACACGCTCGACGAGATCGTCAACGACATCACCAAGGCCACGCCCGCCTGCTTTGAGCCCACGATCGACTACTGTGTGGTCAAGGTGCCGCGCTTTGCCTTCGAGAAGTTCAAGGGTACCGACCCCACGCTCACCACGCGCATGAAGGCCGTGGGCGAGATCATGGCGATCGGCCGCACCTTTGAGGAGGCCTTTGGCAAGGCTATGCGCTCGCTGGAGGACGGCCACCAGGGCATTTGCGCCGGCGGCAAGGAAGGTGCCGATAAGCTGAGCGACGACGAGCTTGCTCAGGCCGTGGCAACCCCGACCGAGCATCGCATCTTCTTTGTGGTCGAGGCCCTGCGCCGTGGCTGGGACATCGCTCGCATCCATGCCATCTGCGGTATCGATCCGTGGTACCTCAACCGTATCAACGATATGGTGCAGGTCCAGGAGAGCATCCGCGGCCTGCGTGTGGAGGATATCGACGCCGACGCGATGCGCCTGCTCAAGCAGTACGGTACGAGCGACGCCGAGATCGCCGCGCTGACCGGCTCGGACGAGCGCTTTGTGCGCGCCTATCGCAAGGGTCTGGGCGTGGTTCCCAGCATGAAGACGGTCGATACCTGCGCTGCGGAGTTCTCGAGCGCCACGGAGTACCACTACAAGACGTACGAGAACATCTACCGCACGAGTCCGGATGCCAAGAAGTGCGTGGCTCCCGACGAGACCACGCCGGCGGACAAGCCCAAGGCGATGATCCTGGGCGCCGGCCCCAACCGCATTGGCCAGGGTATCGAGTTCGATTACTGCTGCGTGCACGCGAGCTACGCGCTGGCGGCCCGCGGCTTCGAGACCATCATGGTCAACTGCAACCCCGAGACCGTCTCGACCGACTATGACACGTCCGACCGTCTGTACTTTGAGCCGCTCACCTACGAGGACGTCATGGACGTTATCGATGTTGAACGCCCCGACGGCGTCGTGGTGACGCTCGGCGGCCAGACCCCGCTTAAGCTGGCGCGCATGCTCGAGGAGAGCGGCGTGAACATTATGGGCACAAAGCCCGACGCCATCGATTTTGCCGAGGACCGCGAGCGCTTTGCCGCCCTGCTCGACAAGCTGGGCATCATGTACCCGCCGGCGGGCCAGGCCACCTCGTTTGAGGAGGCCGAGGCCGTGGCCGCGCACATCGGCTACCCGCTGCTGGTGCGTCCGAGCTACGTGCTGGGCGGCCGCGGCATGATGATCGCCTACGATGCCGAGCATCTGCGCGATTACATGGCAGAGGCTGCGCGCATCAGCCCCGACTACCCGGTGTATCTGGACCGCTTCCTGGAGGGCGCAATCGAGTCCGATGTCGACGCCCTGTGCGATGGCGAAGAGGTATACATCGGCGGCATCCTGGAGCATATCGAGGAAGCCGGTATTCACTCCGGCGACTCCGCGACCTGCATCCCGCCGTTCAGCTTTAGCGAGAGCCTGCAGGCGAAGCTCCGCGAGACCACGCGCCGCATCGCGATGGCGCTGGGAGTCCGCGGTCTGGTCAACGTGCAATATGCCATCAAGGGCGAGACCGTCTACGTGATCGAGGCCAACCCGCGCGCCAGCCGTACCGTGCCGTTTATCTCCAAGGCCACCGGTGTGCCGCTGGCCAAATGCGCGGCGCGCATCATGGCAGGCGATTCCATCGCGAGCTTGGGCCTGCCGAGCGACGAACGTCAGCTGGACTGGTTCTGCATGAAGGAAGCCGTCATGCCCTGGGGTCGTTTCCCGGGCGCCGACGTCATCCTGGGGCCCGAGATGAAGTCGACGGGCGAGGTCATGGGTATCGCCAAGAGCTATCCCGAGGCATACGCCAAGACGCAGCTGGCGATTGACTACAAGCTGCCCGACCCGAGCGTCGGCAAGGTGTTCATCAGCGTGTGCGACCGCGACAAGCGCCACATCCTTTCGGTCGCCCGTATCCTGCGCTACCTGGGCTTTGACATCTGCTCCACCGAGGGTACGGCGCGCGTGCTGCGTGGAGGCAACGTGACGTGCGAGGTCGTGGAGAAGATTAGCGGCCCGCACGACGGCGAGCGCCCCAACATCGGCGACCTCATCGCCGATGGCAAGATCGCGGTGATCATCAACACGCCGTACGGTCCGGGCTCGCGCGGCGACGGCTATCTGCTGCGCACCGAGGCAGTGCGACGCGGTGTGACCTGCGTGACCGCGATGTCTGCCGCCAACACGTATGTGAGTGCCATCGAGGCGGTGCGCGAGGACCAGCAGGGTCACGGCAGCGCCAACGACATGGGCATGGACGTCATCGCCCTGCAGGACCTGCCGCAGTACACGGTGTAATGTGACCTGGTCGGCCGGGGCGGCAGCCGGACACTTTCTCTCGGAAACTGGGCTTCGTGAAGTTTTCCGAGAGAAAGGACCGCCTCCCGCCCCGGCCTGCGGTGACTTGGCTGCACCGTGTGCTGCCGAAGGGACTTTGCGCGATGACTAGGGCTGAAAAAGAAAGTGAGTGTGGGCGCCGTCGTTCGTTTGAACG
>URUW01000036.1 GCA_900551205.1 uncultured Collinsella sp.
GTGATGCGGCGGGTTGCCGATCTCCTCAGTCGAGGTCGCAGCAGAATCAATGACGAACTCCGCCTCGCGCCCGGCACGGCGCACCAGCTCAGTAAACACCGACTCAGCCATCGTCGAGCGGCAGATATTCCCATGGCAGATAAACAGTACGCGTTGCATGCGCGGTTTCCTTTCGATCATCATCGAGCTCGAGCATCGCATCTACGCCTACGCCCTCGCCCGCTTGCGCTCCCAAAGTGCCAGCTTAATCGTCACCAGCGTAAGCGCCCAGGCCACAAGCGAGAACACGGCGCCCACGGCGCCCACGTGTGCAATGCCAATGCTGCTCACCACGGCTCCGCCTACCGCGGTGCCAAACGAAATGCCGACGTTAAACGCCATGGGCTCAACCGAACTTGCGAGTACCATCGACTTGGGGTGGCGGCTGCGTGCCACGTCCATAAAGTGCGTGATGCACGACACCGAGAACAGGTACATGAGCAGCGCCAAGCTAAAGACAAAGACCAGCGCGAGCGGCATGGTGCCGCTCACAGCAAACAGCCCGAGTAACGCCGCAGCCTGCAACACAAACGTCACAAGCAGCGCCTTCATGCCAAAGCGTGCATCGATCCATCCGCCCAGGATGTTCGAGATCAGGCAGAACACGCCGTAGGCCATAAGCGTGGTGCTCGCCTGAACGGTGCCCATACCCAGCACCTGCTCAAGATAAGGCGTCACGTAGCCGTAGAACACATAGACCGAGCCTACGCCAAACAAAAAGATGAGCATGCCGGTGATGATGCTCGGCTCGCGCAGCAGACCCGCCTGCTCGCGAAAGGTGGCAGGCTCGTCGGTTTGCCCAGCGCGCGGCATAAACGCCACGAGCGCTCCGCAGATCAGAACGGCAAAGGTCAGCGTGCCGTACATGGCCACGTGCCAGTCGAGCGTGTCGGCCACGAACTTGCCAATCGAAGTGACAAAGACCATTGCCACGGAAAACGCACCATATACCACCGAGATGGCAAGCGAAGTTTGCTGCGGGGACAGCAGCTCGGGGATGTACGTCACGCCCACGGCGAGCAGTGCGCCCGAGACAGAGCCCAGGATAATGCGCGAGATAAACAGTACCTGGAAGTTGGGCGCCAACGCCATGACCAGGTTGCCGAGCACAAAGACAATGCTGTAGCACACGAGCAGCTGGTAGCGGCGGAACCGCCCCGTGCTGAGCGCGAGCACCGGCGTGGCGATAGCGTAGACCAGCGCGAACACGCTGATGAGCTGACCCGCGGTGGCAAGCGATATGCCGAGTTCCGTTGCCAAGTCGCTTTCGATACCGATGACCACGAACTCGGTGCAGCCGAGCGAGAATCCCAACAGCACGAGCAGCGCCAGGCAGAGCTTGGTGCGCGCGGGGGAGAGTGCGGCGGCGGTTGACTTACTTTTAGGCGTGGTTGCGGCGGTCAAGGTTGTCACTCCAATGTCGCATGAATAAGCGGGATTCAATCCCTGCAACTCTAACAGAATGTGTCAGGTGCCTGCCTCCTTTGTCGCAGGTTGCGCTTGCCTGTATAGTCGCAATACAGGTGAAGATGGTCTCAGGTACATCGCGGGCGACAGGAGATCCCATGGGTATGCACACGACAAAGGTTGCAGTGGGCGAGGGCAAGTTTACGCTCGAGGCCCAGCTGACGGTGACGCCGCGAGGCATGGCGGTCTACGCCTGCTCGCCGGAGTTCGCGCACCTGGGCGCCACGGCGCAGGCCATTCCTCGCCCCGAGCCCGGCCGTACGGCGACGGTGAGCATCCTGGCCGTTCCGTGCCATCGAGACGAGATCCCGGCGCACGATATTGCGGCGGCGCTGGCCACGCGCTTTGGCGTGCCGGTAGTTGCAAGCACGGGTTTTCATGTGGAGAACGCGACCGCGGACGACTTGCGGCGCATGCTCGATACCACCAAGGAACTCATCGCCGCGCTCGAGGAGGCCGCAGCCCGCATTCTGCGCGCCGGCTGGGATGAGGGCGGCGCAGGCGCCGAGGTCGTGGCGGTCGATGCCGCGACCGGCGAGGCGCTTGGCCCCGTCGACCGCATCGAGGCCCATACCGGCGAGGGTATCCTGCATCAGGCATTTCTGACGCTTCTGGTCGAGGGCCAGGGCGAAGACGCGCGCCTGCTGCTCTGTCGTCGCAGTCCGCTCAAACGCCTGTGGGGCGGGGTGCTGGCCGATAGCTGTGCCGGCCATCCGCTCCCCGGGGAAGACGTCGCGGCCGCCACGGCACGTCGCATCAACGAAGAGCTTGGCATCACGCGCGAGCCCGATCAGCTCAAGCACCTCGGACACGTGGTGTACCGCGAGGACCACGGCGACGGCCGCTGCGAGTGCGAATGGTGCGAGGTCTACCTTGCCCATGTTGAGCCGGGCGAGCTGCATATCAACCAAGAGGAGATCTCGGAAGTGCGCCGCGTGGCCCCGTCCGAGCTTAAAGGCTACCTGCAGGGTCACCCCGAGCAGCTGGCCCCCTGGCTCCGCGAGGCCCTCAGCGACCCATCCATCCGTACGGATCTCGCTATGTGAAACAAAAGACAGTCCCTTTGCCACATCCAAACCGTCACAACATTCGATGAAAATCTCGAAATCGAGGAAAAGCGTCGAATGTTGTGACGGTTTTTGCCCAGAGGATCGCTTCTCATCCAAAAATCCCGCTTGACTGTATTGCCACAACACAGCGCAACGTAAGGGGTGTCCGATAACGGGCGCCCCTTTTTAAGTGGCAACGTGGCCGCGAATCCGGAGCGCCCCCAACAAGAAAGGTGGGGAGATGGAAGCGGAAAAGAAGGCGTTTAAGATCACCAAGCGCGAAATTGGCTTTGTGCTGGGTATCGTCGTCTTTTTGCTGGTGAAGTTTCTTCCTTTGGCGGAGCTGAGCTCGACGGTCGAGCTCACGGTCGGCGGTCAGACCTGTCTGGCACTGACGCTCGCCACGGTGGTGTTCTGGGCATGCGGTGTGGCGCAGCCGGGCTTTGTGGGCCTGCTCTATTGCGCGCTGCTCGTTCTATTCAAGGTGTGCGTGGACGACACGGGCGCCGCGAGCATCTCGGCGACGGTCGCCTCCACGTTTAGCTCGTGGACCAAAGCCACCATGTGGCTCGTCATTGGTGCCTACCTCATCGCCAGCGCGGTCAAGGAGTCGGGCCTGGGCGAGCGCATCGCCTATGCGTTTATGCTCAAGTTCGTGCGCGACGCCAAGTCGCTCATCATCTCGATCTTCGCGCTCACCTTTGTGCTGTCGCTGCTGATCCCGCATCCGTTCCCCCGCGCCTTCCTCATCCTCGCCGTCGTCTCGGTCATCGCCGAGTCCGCCGGCTACGGTGACGACGACAAGGGTAAGCTCGGCTTCCTCGTGTTTGCCGCTGCTGCCCCGGGCTCCATGTTCTTCCTGACGGGCGACTCCACACTCAACCCGCTCGTCGCGCAGTACAGCGCCGAGGCCGGCGGCATGAGCCCGTCCTTCGTCGACTGGTTCCTGTACATGAGCGTGCCCATGCTGGTCGCGCTGCTGTGCACCCTGTTCCTGGGCCTCTTCTTCTTTAAGCCCAGCAAGGAGCTCGTTTACGATCGCGAGCAGATCGTGGCCAAGCAGGCCGCGCTCGGCAAGCTCTCCGTCAAGGAGATCCGCACCGTCGTGTGGCTTGTCATCGCCATCGCGCTGTGGCTCACCGTCTCGGGCGATTACATCGGCTGGGTGACGCTTGCCATCGGCGTCTCTCTCGCCATGCCCATCATCGGCGAGGTCCTCACTCCCGCCAGCTGGAACGCTGTCGACATCAAGTCCCTCATGTTCCTGACGGCCGCCATGGCCGTGGGCTCCGTGGGCGGTGCCACCGGCATGAACGCCTGGATCGCCGACGTTGTGCTTCCCAGCTCCGTGCCCGAGAACATCTTCCTGTTCGCCCTGCTTGTCGCCGCGCTCTCCATGATCATCCACATGTTCATGGGCTCGGTCATGGCCGTGCTCGGTGTGTGCGTGCCGGCGTTCATCAGCTTCGCGGCCGGCTCCAGCGTAAGCCCGCTTGCCGTGGCGCTCATCGTCTTCACGTCCATCAACATCCACTACATCCTGCCGTTCCACAACCTGCCGATCCTTATCGGCGAGGGCAAGGACGCCGGCGGCTACACCTCCAAAGAGGCCATGCGCATGGGTATTCCCCTCACCGCGGTCGTCTTTATCGTCGTGCTGGTCGAGGCCGCCTGGTTGCAGCTCTTTGGCCTGATGTAAGCAGTCGAGTGCTTGGCTGTAATTAGCCGAGTGCTTGAACTGCGAGTGCCCGAGCGCCCCATCTATGAGCGCTGCGGCCCCATTACGTTACCAAGCCCGGCGGCATCCTCGCCGCCGGGCACTCTCCCGAAAGGAGCATGCTATGTCCACTACCGATGCTTCCCAGATCCACGACCTGCGCTCCGCGCTCGACTTTTTGCGCGAGATGCCGGGCCAGCTGCTCGAGACCGACACTCAGGTCGATCCCGATGCCGAGGTCTCGGGCGTCTACCGTCACGTCGGCGCCGGCGGCACCGTTATGCGCCCGACCAAAGAGGGTCCGGCGATGGTCTTCAACAACGTCAAGGGCTTTGACGATGCCAAAGTCTGCATCGGCATGCTTGCCAGCCGCAAGCGCGTTGCCGCCCTGCTCGACCTGGACGAGGAGCACCTGGGCCTCGAGATCGGCAAGCGCTTCGAGAACCTGATCGCGCCCGAGCAGATCGCCGAGGGTGCGCACGTCGACTGTCAGGAGGTCGTGTACAAGGCGACCGACGAGGGCTTTGACCTGCGCAAGATCGTTCCCGCTCCTACCAACACGCCCGTCGACGGCGGCCCCTACATCACCATGGGCCTCGCCTACGGCACGAGCCCCGACGGCTCCCAGTCCGACGTGACCATCCACCGTTTCTCCTGCGTCGACAAGGACAAGCTCGCCATGTGGATTACCCCCGGCAGCCGTCACCTGGGCGCGTTCTTTGACGAGTACTGCCAGCGTGGCGAGGATATGCCCATCTCCATCTCCATCGGTCTGGACCCCGCCGTGTACATGTGCTGCGGCTTCGAGGCTCCCACCACGCCGCTCGGCTTCAACGAGCTGCAGATCGCCGGTGCCCTGCGCGGCCACGCCGTCGAGCTTGCCGACTGCGTCACCGTTCCGCAGAAGTGCATTGCCAATGCCGAGTACGTGCTCGAGGGCTACCTCATGCACGACGAGACCATCAACGAGGACGTCAACGGCCACGGCTACGCCATGCCCGAGTTCCCCGGCTACACCGGTGGCGCCAAGGTCTGCCCGGTGATCAAGATCACCGCCGTCACCACGCGCGTCAATCCCATCATGGAGAGCTGCATCGGTCCCTCGCACGAGCACGTGTCCATGGCCGGCATCCCCACCGAGGCATCCATCTACAAGATGGTCGAGACCGCCATCCCGGGCCGCCTGCTCAACGTCCACGCTGCCCCCTGCGGCGGCGGCAAGTTCGTTGCCATCATGCAGTTCAAGAAGTCGAGCAAAAATGACGAGGGCCGTCAGCGCAACGCCGCCATGCTCGCCTTCTCGGCATTCTCCGAGCTCAAGCACGTCATCCTTGTTGACGAGGATGTCGATATCTTCGATATGAGCGACGTGATGTGGGCCATGACCACGCGCTTCCAGGCCGACGTGGACCTCATCACCATCCCCGGTTGCCACTGCCACGTGCTCGATCCGTCCAACGACCCCGCGTTCGACCCCACGATCCGCGAGCACGGCATCGCCTGCAAGGCCATCTTCGACTGCACGGTCCCGTTCGACCTCAAGAAGAACTTCATTCGCTCGCAGTTCATGGAGATCGACACAGACAAGTGGGCCAAGGAGATTGCTTTCTAGTAAGTAGCCCTACCAAGTAGTTAAGGAGCCGTCATGCCTGAGTCTTCTGTCCGTCCCCGTCGCATTGTCGTTGGCGTGTCTGGCGCCAGCGGTGTCGCGCTGGGCCTTGAGTGCCTCAAATGCCTGCGTCAGGCCGGTGCCGAGTCGGCGCTTGTCGTCACGCGCGGGGGAGAGATTACCATCGAGCAGGAGCTCGGCATGACGCTCGACGAGTTTGCGTGCCATGCCGATGTGGTCTACGACAACAAGAACATCGGCGCCGCCATCGCAAGCGGCACCTATCCGGTCGACGGCATGATCGTGGCGCCCTGCTCCATGAAGACGCTCGCCGGCATCGCGAGCGGCTACAGCGAAAACCTGTTGCTGCGCGCGGCCGATGTTCAGATGAAAGAGCAGCGCCGCCTGGCGCTCATGGTGCGCGAGACGCCCTTCAGCGCCATTCACATCGACAACATGGCGCGCCTGGCGCGCGTGCCGGGCGTCATGCTCATGCCGCCCATGCTTACGTTTTACAACGGCCCCGCCACGCTCGATGACGCGGTGCATCACATCGCCGCCAAGGCGCTCGAGGCCGTCGGCGTGTCATGTGCAAACTATAAGCGCTGGTCATAGGCGTCTTTAGGGTAGGATACGAGTAGTGTTTGAGCCCGCTGCCCCTGTGGGCGGCGGGCTTTGTGCGCTAAAAGGATGTGCCGGGAGGACTTATGCAGACAGGCATGTATGCGATTAGCGAGATGGCGAGCTTGTTTAACGTTTCGCGCCAAACGCTCATCTACTACGACAAGATCGGTCTGTTTAAACCCGCCGTGGTTAACGAAAAGGGCTACCGTTTCTATTCGCCTACGCAGATCCCGCTCATGCGTCTGATTTGCATGCTTCGCGACCTGGGGCTCGAACTCGACGAGATTGACCGCCTGACCTCGACGTTCGACATTGGCGAGATGACCGATCACCTGCGCTCGCGGGTGCAGGCGCTCGATGAGCAGATCGCTGAGCTCAAAGCCGAGCGCGCGAGCGTACAGGAGCGTCTAAGCTTTTACGACGAGGCGGTTTACTGGCGCGAGCGCGAGGGCAAGCCGGAGCTCAAGCAATTCGAGCGTCGCTACGTGGTCTTTGAGGAGTTTCCGGGCGATATCGAGCGCGGCCGCTCGATGCTTCACCCTACGCTCATGCGGGCAATCCTGCGCATGCGTACGTTGACGGGCACGCGCCCCATGCGCGGTTGGGGCGCCATGCTGCGTCGCGAGGCGCTGCATTCCGACGACCCCATCGCCGGCGCCGGCTCCTTTGCCGTGCTGCCGCGCGGTGCCGAGGAACTGCTGCCGAGCGATCCCGCCGAGCTGGCAGAGATCGGCATCGAAGTGCTGCCCGAGGGCACATATCTGTGCATGAGCCGCTGGGGCATGCCGTACGAGCCCGAGGGCATCCGCGCCGTCGTGGCCTGCATGGACAAGCACGCGCTCCAGCCCGTTGGCAACGCCTTCGACTTTTGCTACCTCGATACTACGAGCTACGACGAGTCCCACCAAGAGGACTTTTGCTGCATCCAAATCCCCGTCGCCCTTCAGATGCGACAAGGGGACGATCCCTTTGTCACATCCACGCCCATTTCTTAGAAACTTGCAAAATCTGCAAGTTTCTAAGGTGGCATCTTATAAACTTACAAATAATGCAAGTTTATAAGTTTTCATGTCTGGACGGGCGCTAGGGAGACTCTATGAACATCGTTCGCCGAAGCCGCTATCTCGATCGACTCATTGCTTTTCAGGATACCGACCTCATCAAAATCGTGACGGGTATACGCCGTTGCGGCAAATCCACGTTATTGGACATGATGAGGGAGCACCTGGCGCAACAGGGGGTGCCGGCCGAGCGTTTGCTGACCTTTAAGATGGAATCTCTAGAGTATGCGGGGATTACAGATTACCTGACGTTTTATCGCATGGTTCGGGAGCGCGTTGACGGTGTCGATCGCCCCTATCTATTCTTTGACGAACTCCAGAATGTCGAGGGCTGGGAAAAGGCGGTTAACTCGCTTCGAATTGATTTGCCGTGCGATATCTATGTCACGGGCTCCAATGCCTTTTTGCTATCGAGCGAGCTTGCAACGCTTATCTCGGGCCGGTATATCGAGGTCAAGATGCAGCCGCTCACGTTTGGCGAGTATCTTGATTTTCGCTCGATTGATGCGGTCGTCGCCGAAGGGCTTGGCGAGAGGGCCGAGCTCGTTTCCAAGACGGGCGATCGCCTTAATTCAAACACCGTGCTCGAGCAGTACATAACCTATGGCGGCATGCCGTTTCTGGCTCATGACGAGCCGAGACGCGAACCGTGCCGCGACTACATCCGCAGCCTCTATCAGACGATTGTCGCGCGCGATATCCTATTGCGCGCGACGCGTAGAGGTCGCGGAGCTATCACCAAGCGCGACGTTCTCGAGCGGCTCTGTGCGTATCTGGCAGACAACATCTCCAATCAAACCTCGGTCAACAAAATCGTAGGGACGCTCAACGAATCATCGGGCGGTAAGACCAACGCATCGACGGTGTCGGCGTATATTGACGCTCTGGAAGAGACGTACCTGTTTACCAAGGTAAAAAGGTATGACGTCAAGGGGCGGGAGCTTCTCAAGACAGGCGGTAAATATTACATAGCCGATACGGGAATCCGCAGCTATCTTGACGGATATAGAGGCAGCGATAGCGGAAGGATGCTCGAGAACGTTATCTACAACCAGCTTGTCTTTGAAGGATACGAAGTGTTTTGCGGCCATCTGCGCGCGGGGGAAATCGACTTTGTCGCAATCGGCGAGGGATCGGACCGTAAATATATCCAGGTTACCGAACGGATCGATGCCGAGGCGACCAGAGAGCGCGAGCTGCGACCGCTCAAACTAAACACGCTGGGAAAAATCCCTGATTCGTACGAGAAGATCCTGATCGTCAGGGATGGTGAGCATCCAACAGACATCGACGGCATCAGAATCGTAGGGGCGGTCGACTTCTTGCTGAGAAACAAGATCGCCCACGGCTAAACGCAAAATGTGACAAAGGGATAGTCCCTTTGTTACATTCCATGCGAGCCGCCGTGCCATCTGGGGGTATAAGGCTGGCAAGTGTTTATTTGCGAGGCCAAGGGGGCGCCCCGTATGGATATCGATAACTTTGAATGGTGGTATAGCGAGGGCGAGGCTCCGGACGAAGAGTGGGACGAGCCCGCGCCGTGTGACGTGTCGAGCGACGAGGACGAGACCGGCAACGATGCCGGTGTCGAGCCTGAAGCCGCCTCCGATGCCGCCGAACCCCTAACCTTTGAACAGGCTTGGGCCCAGGCCGAGGCCGACGAGGCGAAGGCCGATGCCACGGCCACGCTCGGCGAGCCGGCTGATATGTCGATCTCGCCGGCAAAGACCCCACAGCCGCGCCATACCATCGACCCCGGCAGCACGGCATCCTTCAGCATACTCGACGTGCCCGCGCAGGGTGCCCAGGCGCCCGCCCCCACCCATCGCCCCAACCTGGCTCGCGAGGAAGACGCGGGCCGTCGCTCTCCGCTCGGCCCCATTCTCATCGCCTTTATGGCCGGCGTCATCGCTTGCTCGGCGATCGGCAGCATCTGGGGTCATGTCGAGCAGCAGCGCCAAGACGCCGCCAAGGTCGAGATGTCTGTCGAGCAATCGCTCAGCCGCACGCGCTCGGTGCATGTATCGGTCGAGGTCAAGGACGGCGCGACGTGGGACACCGCGCGCGGCGACAGCCAGATGCTCGTCCATATCGTGGGTCGCACGCTCAAGGGGCAAGCGATCGACGAGTACCAATACGTCAATTCCGAAGGTGACGGCATCGAGCTCAAGCCCGGCGACTACGAGCTCACGGTCGATGAGCCGCCCGTCGCCACCGACGGCACGCGTTACCGTGCCTCAAAGCGCATGGTTCCGGTGAGTTTTAATTCACAGGCGCCCGATACGGTCGATAGCACGCCGCAGGGCGGGTTTGACCTTTACGCTATTGCTCAATAACTGCACCTGTCGCTCAACCCCGCCGCCAAGAGTGGGACAATAGCCCTCGACACCGTTGTTTACTATTGGAGGAAGTAGCATGTCCACCGTCACTACCATCAAGCGCGGCGGCCTCATCGCGGCCATCGATTCCATGGGCGCCCAGCTCACGAGCCTTGCCCTCAACGGCAACGAGTATCTGTGGCAGGGCGACCCGGCCTTTTGGGGCAAGCATGCGCCTATCCTGTTCCCCATCGTGGGATCGCTGCGCAACAACATGGCGACATCTGCGGCCGGCACCTGCGAGATGCCGCGCCACGGACTCGCTCGCATCGTCGAGCACAAGTTGGTCGAGGTTTCGGAGGACGGCTCCTCGGTAACGTACGAGATCACTGACACGCCCGAGTCGCTCAAGGCGTTCCCGTTCCACTTTAAGCTCAACATGACCTATGCCCTGACCGGCGACGCCACGCTCACGCAGGCCTTTGCCGTCACCAACACCGGCGACGTGGACCTGCCGTTCTCGGTGGGCGGCCACCCCGCATTTAACGTGCCTGCCCCCGGTGCCGAGGACGAGGCATTCGAGGATTACGAGCTGGCGTTTACCGAGGCTTGGACTAACGAGGCCCCCATCATCACGCCCGACGGTCTTATGACGTTCGAGGGTAGCTACAAGGCTCCCGATAACTCGGACGTGCTGCCCATTACGCACCGCAGCTTCGATAACGATGCCATCATGTTCACCGATGCCCCGGGCTCCACGCTCACGCTGCGCGGTCGCAAGTCGGGCCACGGCGTCAAGATCGACTTTGAGGGCTTTAAGTACATCGGCGTGTGGTCTGCCGCCAACGACGCTCCGTTTGTGGCGCTCGAGCCCTGGACCGGCCACACCACCATGGACACCGAGGACGACGTCTTTGAGCACAAGGTCAACACCATTGCGCTGGCGC
This sequence comes from uncultured Collinsella sp., assembly GCA_900551205.1. Classification (GTDB taxonomy): domain Bacteria; phylum Actinomycetota; class Coriobacteriia; order Coriobacteriales; family Coriobacteriaceae; genus Collinsella. Next base: position 10,832 of record URUW01000036.1, read on the forward strand.
CGGGCGAGACAGACGTCCGCAGCTTTAGCGTCACCTTGCTCTAGAGGGTCCGCCGTTCTAGCGAACGGCGGACCGGTCGACGCTGCGCGCCACCCAGAGCGACAATTTGTCATTCAAAAGGCAAGGCATGACCAGAAGGTCTATGCCTTGCCTTTTTATGCCAAGTGGTGCATGGGGGACAGGTTGATTTGCGCCAATCGTCCTCGTGTGTCTATTAATTTTTCGCGCACATGCCGCGCTGCTGGTTGCGGGCGTATATCCTGTCTTATTGTCAGTAAGGCAAAATAGGGAAGGCATCAGATGCAACCTCGACTACAGCGCGACGCGCAGACCCAGCCGGTGTGCAGTCGTCGCATCTTCTTGGGTAGCGCCCTCGCTGCGAGCGCAACCGTTGTCGCCGGCGCGCTTGCCGGCTGCCAGCGTCCGTCCACACTCAAGGTGGTCCAGCCCACGACGGGCGGCGGTCGCGATGACCTGTCCGATTCCGTTATCGGCAAGGATAAGATCCGCATTGGCATGGAGGCGGCCTACGCCCCGTACAACTGGCAGGTTTCCGAGGCCAGCGAGTTCACCATTCCCATCGACAACGTGCAGGGCGCCTATGCCGATGGCTACGACGTGCAGATCGCCAAGATCGTCTGCAAGGCCCTCGGCGGCGAGCCTGTTGCCGTCAAGCAGAGCTTCTCGGGCCTTATCGATTCGCTCAACAACGGCCAGATCGACCTCATCATTGCCGGCATGAGCGCCACGCCCGAGCGCGAGGAGTCCGTCGGCTTTTCCGACCCGTACTTCATTGGCTACTTTGGCCTGTTCGTAAAAGAGGGCTCGCCCTACCAAAACGCGACCAAGCTCAGCGACTTTAGCGGCGCCACGGTGCTCGGCCAAAAGGACACCATGCTCGACACTGTCATTGACGAGATCCCGGGCGTTGTGCACAAAAACCCGGTCGACTCCGTCCCCACGGTGTTTTCGAATCTGCTGCAGGGCACGTGCGACGCCGTGACCTACAACACCGAGAACGAGAAGGGCTATATGGCCCAAAACCCGGGCATTGTCCCCATTCATTTTGCCGAGGGCGAGGGCTTTAAGCAGGAGGTTACGACAAACGTCGGCTGCCGCAAGGGCTCGGACAAGCTGCTCAAGCTCATCGACAAAACGCTCAAGGGCGTCAGCCAAGAGGAGCGCGACCAAATGTGGGACGCGTGCCTCGACCGTCAGCCGGCATAGGGAGGCAGCATGAAAACCGTCAATCGTCTGGCCTCCTTTACCAAGGCCGACCACCGTTATGTGTACCTGGGCACGAGCGTCATCGCAGCGCTCGGCCTGGCGTTTAGCCAGCGCAACCCCACGCCGCTGAGCTTCTTGGCGCCTACGGGCGTGTTCCAAGACTGCCTCTGGGCAATCCTTTGGGCCTGGCTCGTCGTGTCGGCGGCGGCGCTCGTCACCAAACTCATGCATTGGAATGACTATCGCGAAACGTCGCCGTTTGCTTCCGAGCGCTTTCGTCGCAGCGCGCGCCAGGGCAGCTATGTCGTGGTCGCCATTGCGGCGATCTTCTTTATCGACCGTT